>CAZRIT010000045.1:0-16540 GCA_964600225.1 uncultured Oscillospiraceae bacterium
CTTGCTGAACTGGGGCGCGCGACGGGCTGCATGCAGACCGTACTTTTTACGCTCCTTCATGCGCGGATCGCGGGTGAGATAGCCCGCTTTCTTGAGCATGGGGCGCAGCTCGGGCTGCGCAATCAACAGCGCGCGGGAGATGCCGTGGCGGATGGCGCCTGCCTGACCCGTGGTGCCGCCGCCGATGACGTTGACGTGTACATCGTACTTGGTCACGTTATCGGTGAGCACGAGCGGGGCGCGGACGATCATCTTGAGCGTTTCCATGCCGAAATACTCCTCGACATCACGCTTGTTGACGGTAATGTTGCCGGTGCCGGGGAGTAACCGAACGCGGGCAATGGACTTTTTGCGACGGCCTGTGCCGAGATACTGCGTTGCTGCCATGTTTGGTAACTCCTTTCGTTATTTGAGCACGAGCGCTTCAGGCTTCTGTGCGGCGTTATTATGCTCGGCGCCCGCATAGATGCGGAGCTTTTTGAGCATACGATCGCCGAGAGGGCCCTTGGGCATCATGCGGCGGACAGCTTCATATACGGCAAATTCGGGCTTGGTTTCCAGAAGCTTGCGATAGGAGACTTCCTTCAAACCACCCGGATAACCCGTATGGTGGATGTACTTTTTGTCGTCGAGCTTATTGCCCGTCAGACGGATTTTGGCGGCGTTGACGATGATGACATGGTCGCCTGTGTCGACGTGCGGGGTATATATGGGCTTGTGCTTTCCCCTGAGGATGGCTGCTACCTGCGAAGCGAGACGACCGAGAACCATGCCGTCCGCGTCCACAACGTACCAGTTGCGCTCAACGGTTTCGCCCTTAGCCATATAGGATTTCATGGCGATTCCTCCAACCTTCAATTTGTTTGTGGCTGTGCATTGCATGCTTTCCGCCGGGGCTAGTGGCAGATTTCACCCAATGGCACACCGAACAGTTTAGCAAACGGAATCGGCCGTGTCAATC
Source organism: uncultured Oscillospiraceae bacterium (assembly GCA_964600225.1). GTDB lineage: Bacteria > Bacillota > Clostridia > Christensenellales > CAG-138 > CAZRIT01. The sequence goes on from CAZRIT010000045.1 coordinate 962, forward strand.
CCCAAATGCCCGATGAACGCCGATTTTTGTGATATTTGCCACATACAGCGGACAACATAACCCCATGAGAGGTGTGCTTATGACAAAACGCATGATATTCGTCTGCATCGCCGTGTTGACGCTGACGGCGCTGGCCGTGCTGGCGCTGTTTTGGACGGTCAAGCAGAACAACCCGCCCGCAAGCGGCGTCTATTTTGTAACAGGAGGCCAACATGATTCGACCGCACTTTGACCGCATCAAACGCCCTGCGTCGCTCTTGCACGGCAGCGGCGGCGCGGATACGCCCGCCGACCGTGAGGTGCGCTATCGCCCGTACGATTGCGAGCGCGAAAACCGCAACGACGCCGACGACTGATTTTTACAGGCCGTAAATGGTCAGGATGGCGTTTACCCAGTCCGCAATGCCAAACGATGCCGCGACCTGTCGGGAGACGGTTTCCAGCGCGCGCTTCCCCGCGTCCGTTTGGGCCTGCCTTTCGGCATGGACAAGCGCATCGGCAAGCGCGGCAGCGTTTTCGGTTGCAAACGTGAAAACGGTGGGGTAGGCTTGTGCCCACGCGGTGCCCATGATATCGCTGATGACGCAGGCGCGGCCAACGGACATGGCCTCCAGCAGCGCAAAGGAGAAGGTTTCCGAGCGGCTGGCGGAGACGAACACATCCGCAGCCTTGTGGTAGCGGAACACGTCCTCGTCGGGTGGCAGAAGCCTGAGCCAGGGTTCGCTGCCGCTGTACGGCGTATGCTCGGCGATGAAGGATTGCATTTTTTCCTTTGTATATGCCCGCCCGAGTACGACGCCGAGCATCCGATCACCATGCCCGTTGGCAATGAGGTTGCCCACGGCGTTGACCGCCACATCCACGCCCTTGACAAACGGCGACCAGCCGAACACGAGGGCAAGCTTGGCGTCGGGCGGGATGTCAAACAGCTTCCTTGTCGCCGCGCCGTCGAGGGCTTTGGTGGCAAAGCGCTCGGCGACCAGGGCGTTGTGCACGGGGATGGCCTCGCCATCGAACGCGGCGGTTTCGGAAACGGTGATGCGCGTAATGCGGCCGCTGCCGATCAAGCGTTCCGCCGTGCGGTTGAGCTTGCGAAACAACCGCTGCCGTGCCGTCGGCGCGCGGCCCGCGGAAAAATCGGAGTGAATATGCAGTATCAGCTTGAGACGGCGATCGAGCAGCGCCGCGAGCTTGGCGGGCTTGAACAGCCCGAAGTGCGCGTGCAGGATGGATGCGTCGTATTGGCGTATCAGGCGCATCAGCGCGCGGCACTGGGAAAGCGTGCCATGATCGGGCAAAAAAGATACGTCGCGCCCTTCCGCAATCAACCGCGCGCACCAATCGCGCGATGCGGATTCCGCGGGGAACGCCCAAACAGCGCGCATGCCGCGTAGACGCAGCGCGTCGTCCAGGCAACGCAGCGAAGCGATAAAATTGCCGCCGTACGGCGCGCGGTAATCGCAAAGCAGCAAAACAGGCGTTTGGGAGCGGTTCGTTTTCATGCTGCTATTATACATGTTTTCGACGCATTTGCACAACCTATTTGACAGGAGGCGATCCATTATGAAACAACCGAATTTTCATGCCGAGCGGTATCGGCAGCAGGTCAATGCGAACATGCCGCGATCAAAGGTGCTCAAGCAGTGCTGCCGCGCATTCTGGACGGGCGGGCTGATCTGCTGCGTGGGTCAGGCCGTCAGCGATATCATGGATTGGCTGTTTTTGCTCACGCCCAAACAGCTTTCGAGCGTAACGGCCATCATTATGGTGTTCTTTGGCGCTTTGCTGACGGGCATCGGCGTGTACGATAAAATCGGCGCGTATGCGGGCGCGGGCTCGGTAGTGCCCATCACGGGCTTTGCCAACTCCGTCGTGGCGCCCGCCATCGAATACCGTCCCGAGGGATTGGTGATGGGCGTGGCCGCCAAGATGTTCAACATCGCGGGCCCCGTGCTGGTATACGGCATCGGCAGCTCAATCCTTGTCGGCCTACTGTGGCTGGCGTTTGGAGGTTGACGCATGGCAAAGCATCGAAAAGGACAGTCAACATTGCAGTTTGCGGACATGCCGTATTTGGTTTCGGCGGGCTCGGTGGTGAGCGCGCAGGAGGGCGACGGGCCGCTGGGCAAGCACTTTGACATGGTGCTGGAGGACGACAAATGGGGCGAGGACAGCTTTGAAAAGGCGGAACGGCGCATGTTTGAAACATCCGTGCGCATTGCGCTGGACAAGGTGCGCTTCGACACGAACAACCTGCATTGCCTGCTTGGCGGCGACCTGCTCAACCAGATTGTGACCGCGGGCTTTGCCGCAAGGCGCATCAAATCTCCGTTTCTGGGGCTCTACGGCGCGTGCTCGACCATGGCGGAATCGATGCTGCTGGGGAGCGTGCTCATCGGCGGCGGCTATGCCGATACCGCGGCGTGCGCGGCGTCCAGCCACTTTTCCACGGCGGAACGGCAGTATCGCTTCCCGCTGGAGATGGGTACGACCGATACGCCCACCGCGCAGCACACGGTGACGGGCGCGGGCTGCGTGCTGCTTTCCTCCGAGCCGATGGGCAAGGACGATCCGTTCACGCGTATCCGCGTGGAGGCGGCTACCATCGGGCGCGTAATCGATCTGGGCATCACCGACGCCAACAACATGGGCGCGGCCATGGCGCCCGCGGCGGCGGATACCATACTGACGCACCTGAACGATACGGGCCGCAAGGCGGAGGATTTTGACCTGATTATCACGGGCGATCTGGGCTGGTTCGGCGCGGAGCTGTTGACGTCGCTGTGCCGTGAGCACGAGCTGGATCTGTCGGGACGGCATCTGGATTGCGGGAACCTGATCTATCCGCCCGTCGTCAAGTACGGCTGCGGCGGCTCGGGCTGCGGGTGCTCTGCGGTGACGCTGGCTGCGCATCTGTTAAACAAAATGGAGCATGGCGACGTGCGCCGCATGCTGTTTGTGGCAACAGGCGCGCTGCTGTCGCCGGGCACCTCCATGCAGGGCGATACCATCCCGGGGATTGCGCATGCGCTGAGCCTTGTGCGGGAGGATATGCTATGAAGGATGCGATGATCTACCTGTACGCGTTCCTCGTGGGCGGGGCCATCTGTGTGATCGGCCAACTGCTGATCAGCCTGACGCGGTTGACCGCTGCGCGTATCCTGGTGCTGTTTGTGACCCTTGGCGTGGTGCTGGGCGCACTGGGCCTGTACGAGCCGCTGGTGGAGTTTGCGGGCGGCGGTGCAAGCATCCCGCTGACGGGCTTTGGCAACACGCTCGCCAAGGGCGCCATCGAGGGCGCCAAGACCGACGGCGTCGTTGGCGCGTTCACAGGTGGTACAAGCGCGGCGGCGGGCGGCATTGCGGCTGCGGTATTTTTCGGGTACCTGTTCAGCTTGATTTCCAAATCGAAAACGAAATAGAAGGAACCTGCAATATAAGCGGCGTCAATCGGACGCCGCTAGCGCCCGTCAAAAAAATCATTTTTTGACGGGATCGTGCTGCGGCACGGGTTTTACTTACAGGATTGACGCTGCAATCCTGCAAGCAACGTGTCAAAAGCGGCGCACATGTCGCCACTTTTGACAAATTGTTTGGTTGTTCCTCTGTTATTTGCGCGCGCGGCTTGACGGAGCAAGCCGCACAAACCATTCCTGTCGGGTGAGGCGGCGTCAATCAGACGCCGCTTTTTTTGCGGCCTATATGCAGGAGCCCGTATGCGGCGACGGGGCAGAGGAAGGGCAGAAAGTTGATGACGTATTGGGAGCGGGCCTCAAACAGCATATGGAACAGCAGCCCGCCCAGCACGAGCACGGGCAGCAAAAGCTGCGCCTCGTCGGCACGCAAAAACATGGCGAGGATGCCCAAGAGGAACCCAACGTACAATAGCTGCAGCGATTGGTTCATCAAAAAATCCAGCAGCTTTCCCAAGCCGCGGTCATAGACGCTCAGCACATACCACGGCTGGTCATCAAACGTTTCGCAGGTGCCGCTGGCCCAGACGGACATAAACGACGGCTCGTTCCATTGCGATTGAAACTTTTGCAGATAGAAGCGCGCGCAGTATTTGGGGTCCGAACGGAACGCTTGGAGGCTATTCTTGATATCGGCGCGGCTGTGCGCATTGTATTGCTCGATATCCGTACCCAAATCCTCGTGCATATTCCACATGTAGGAGTTGTACCAGCCGGGCGCCATCCAGCTTTCCCGCATGCCCATGGCCATCCATACGCTCATATCCAGGCCGTTGCCGAAGGTGGTATCCAGCTCCCGTTCATAGCAGCCCTTCAACACGCGCGATCCAAACAGCGCGGCCATCACCATGACGACGGCGGCTGCGATTGCGAGGACGCGCCTGCTGCGGAGCGCGTGCAGGCAGAGCGCGATGGCGATGGCGACCACAGCAATCAGGGCGTTGAGCTTAAACAAACACGCCAGCGCGCAAAACAGCGCGCAGGGCAGCAGGTTCCGCTTTCGATCGGTTTTCAGGTAGCGTACGGCAAAAAATACCGCCCACAGCGTCATGGCGACGCCCGGGATCAGACCGTAGATGAGCGTGCAGCTCAACAGCGGCTGTGGGCAGGCGCACAGGGCCAACAGCGTCAGCAGCGTCACGCGGTTGTCGGCAAAGAGGCGGTCGGCCGTCATCAGCAGCGCTGCGTAGCCCGATATCAAAAGGATCACGTTGGATACGGGGATGGCGGTCATGGCGCCGCGGCTGCCGAACGCACGGATGAAGCATTCCACATATTTGAGGTATCCGAACTGGAAGGGGAAGCGCAAAAAGTAGAAGCGCATGACGCTGTCCGTCCCCTGAAACACTGCGTCATCGCCCGCGATGATGCTCTCCGCCGCGCGGTACAGCACGCCCTGATCAAAGCCCGGGATGGCGTTGACGGAGGTGACCCACACCATGCCTGCGGCCAACAGCAGCAAAAGCCCGAGCGCAGACAGTATGCCGACCATCCGATCGGACACCGTCAGCCGCCCCGGCAGCCGAACCGCCACAAACGCTGCGGCAAGGATGACGAGGTTGACAAGCACGTTATCCCGTTCAAACAGGATGTGCGGAGCCGCGTACGCCTGCGGGTCGATTGTGCAGGTGCCGATCAGCGCGTTGACGGCAAGGGCGGCCGCGCCCAGCGCAGCGAGGATCAGCGCGCAGCGCGCGAGCAGCACATAGGCCTGTTCCTGTTTGCCAACGGTTTTTTGCGGCACGGGGCGTACCCTCGATTTCTTGGTATTTTTGGTAGAAACAGCATTTTTATTATACACACATCTTACTCGTTTGGCAACGGCGGCAAGAAAATGCGCCCAAATTATCGGAATCCGAATTCGTATAATTTTTGGCGCATGGTTGGCGTTATCATGGGCTTGCGGACAGGGGGAATACGACCTCGACCCCGAAGCCGCATGGCAAGGTAAGGGTGCCAAAGCACAAAAGGAGCACGACACGGTGGCAAAGCGCGATGATCTTGAACAGAGGATAGGAGCCTATTTTCTGGCGTGTGACGACACGGCGGAGCGCATTATCCTCAAAAATGGCGGCGTCAGTGTCCGCCAGACTCCGTACACGCTCGCGGGATTGGCGGAACACCTGGGGGTTTCGCAGCAGCATATCCGCGAGCATGCGGAGCGGGAGACCGACCGCATGGGCCGCCTGTACGCAGGGGCCATGCGCCGCATCGAGCGATACACCGTGGAACGCGCGCTGTTGGGCGAACTGCAATACAGCGTGGCGGCAATGCTCTTGCGCGATCTCGGCAACGGCGAAAAGCTGCCGCCGAACGGGGACGCGGAGCGCATTGTGATCGTGCTGGAGGACAAGGAAGGGTGGAGCGAGTAACGTGGAAATCTTGTTGAAGGGAGTCCCCAATCCGCGACAACGGGAATTCTTTGCATCGCATGCCCGCCACACGGCCTACGGAGGCGCGCGCGGCGGCGGAAAAAGCTGGGCGATGCGCAGAAAATTCGTATTGCTTGCTCTGCGCTACGAAGGGCTCTCCATCCTTTTGCTTCGGCGCACCTTACCGGAGCTGACCGAGAACCATGTGCGGCCGCTGTTGACGGAATTATCAGGGTTTGTGAATTACAACCAGACGCAGCGCGTATTTACGTTTCCGAACGGCAGCCGCATATGCCTCGGGTATTGCGATTTGGAGAAGGACGTCTATCGCTACCAGGGGCAGGAGTACGATGTGATCGGGCTGGAGGAGGCCACGCAGTTTACCGAAAGCCAGATGCTCTACCTCACCACCTGCAACCGCTCCGTCCGCACCGATTTTTCGCCGCGCATGTACTATACCTGCAACCCCGGCGGCGTGGGGCACGGATGGGTGAAGCGATTGTTCATCGATCGGCGGTATCACAACAGCGAGCGGGCGGAGGACTATGCGTTCATCCCCGCGCGCGTCTACGACAACCCCGTATTGATGGAGCGAAACCCGACCTATATCCAAACGCTCCAAAACCTGCCGCCGCACCTGAGGCGCGCGTATCTGGACGGGGACTGGGATGTGCTGGCAGGCCAGTACTTTGCCGAATTCTCGCGCGACAGGCATGTGATTGCGCCCTTTGCCGTGCCCAAGGACTGGCGGCGCTTTGCCGCCATGGACTGGGGCTACAACGACCCGTGCGCGGTGCTTTGGTTTGCCGTGGATGGCGGCGGGCGCGTGTACGTCTACCGCGAGCTGTACGAACGGCGCGTGCTCTCCAGCGATATGGCCAAGCGCATTGCGGCGTGTTCGGCGGATGAACGCATCGCCTACACGGTGGCCTCGCCCGATGCATGGCAGCAGCGGGGCCTTATGCAGCAGGGCGATATCGGCGGGGAAAGCATTGCGGAGGTGTTTATGAAGGGCGGCGTGCCGCTGCTCAAGGCCGATAACGCCCGCGTGGCGGGCTGGCAGCGGGTCAGGGAATACCTGTCCGACGCCGAGGACGGCAAGCCGCGGCTATTGATCTTCTCCTGCTGCCAAAACCTGATTCGCACGCTGCCGCTGCTGACGTACGACGAGCGTTTTTCCGAGGACGTTGGCGACCGCTGCGAGGACCATGCGCCCGAGGCGCTGCGCTACGGGCTGATGTCGCGGCCCACGGCAAAGAGCAAGCGGCCGCGCGGCAGGCGGAAAGCCTACGATCCGTTCTCCGCGGAAACGCCGCGGCGCGACGGTTTTACGGGGTTGTAACGACAAAGTTGGGAGGAACCATGAACAAATCTATCGTAACGGAGGAAAAGCGGCGGCTGTGCGAACGCGCGTATGCGCTGTTTCGGGAGTTTCGCGGCGCATACGGCGCGGAATGGCAGCGGCTGGAGCGGTGCGAACGGATGTACCGCGGCGATCACTGGCACGATGTGCCCGTGACCGACCGCAACGAGCCGCGTCCCGTCACGCCCGTCATCCAGTCCACCGTTGAAAACGTCAAGGCGGAGCTGATGGACCGCGTGCCCGAGGCGGTCATTGCGCCCGAAAGCCCCGCCGACACGGAAACGGCGCAGGTGATCGAGGCGGTCATCCGCCAGAATCACGACGCCGATTGCTACGTCAAGGAGTACCGAAAGCTGGTGCACGATCTGCTTGTGGGCGGCTACTGCGTGCAGGAGGTCGGCTACGACAGCCTCCTCAACGGCGGCCTGGGCGGGGCGTTTATCCGCCATGTGGACAGCCGCAGCATCCTGTTCGACCCGCTTTCGACGGACATGCAGGATGGGCGCGCGGTGTTTAAAATCGCCCTGCGCACGAGGGAATGGGTGGAACAGCACTTTCCCGAGCAGGCGCCGTTTTTGACCGCGGATGCGTTCGGCAGCCCCGATGCGGTGCAGGATGGCGTGCTCCATGGCGATCGCCAAAACACGATGCTTTTGATGGAATACTGGTGGCGCGAATACGACGCGGAGACGGACGCCTGCCGCGTGCACATGGCGCAGCTTGCGGGCAACCGCGTGCTCATCGACAGCCGCGACAGCAAGCCCGAGGGGTATTTCGAGCACGGATTGTATCCGTTTGTCCTGACGCCGCTGTATGTGCGCAAGGGCTCGTGCCTGGGCTTTGGGCTGGTGGACCTGTTTGAAACGCAGCAGCGCTATGCCGACAAGCTCGACCAGATCGTGCTCAAAAACGCCTTGATGGCGTCGCACAATAAGCTCCTTGTTACCGAGGCTTCGGGCTTTGACACGGAGGACCTAAGGGACTGGTCCAAGGAGGTGCACCGCGGGGAGAGCCTCAACGGCGTTACTTGGTTTTCCACGCCGCCGCTGCCCGCGTACATCATCTCCTATATCCAAAGCATCCGCGAAAACATCAAGCAGGAGAGCGGCGCCAACGAGTTTTCCCGCGGCATGACCACGGGCGGCATCACCGCGGCCACGGCCATATCGGCCCTGCAGGAGATGAGCAACAAGCGTGCGCGCATGATTTCCCGCGTGCTGCACGAGGCGTTTCGGGACGCGGTGCGGCTGGAGATCGAGGTGGAACGGAAGTTCAACTTCTTCACCAGGCCCGTCACCGTCACATCGGACGGCCAAACGCGGCAAACGACCTTTGAAAGCGCGATGCTGGTGCGGTTTGCGCCCGGCAACGCGGTCATACCCATCGAATTTGCCATCTCCGTCAAGGCACAGCAGGAAACCAAGTATACGGCCATGGCGCAAAACGATCTGGTGCTGCGCATGCTGCAAGCGGGCATGATGCGGCCCGAACAGGCGGCGGAACTGATGATGTTCGACGGCAAGGAGGAGCTGGTCAAGCAGCTCAAACAACACAATTTGCAACAACAGAAAGCGGAAGCGGCGCTTCCGACACAGGGAGGACAGCAATGAAACACGATAAAAGCAGCCTCATCGAGCAGGCGCTCGGGCGCACGCAGCCAACCAAGCCCATGCAGCCCGCGCAGGAAGGCGACGAAACCTTCAACGGCGTTGTGGACGAGATTGCGGCGCTGATTATGGAGGGCAAGGTGCCCGAGGATTTCAACCTGGAGGAGGCGTTTGCCGACGAGGCGTTCGTCGAGCTGCTGCTCGATTTCCCGCTCGAGGCGGCGATACGCATCTATCGGGCGGAGCGGCAGGCCGCCGATGCGGAAACCAGCGCCAAGGCGCGCGTGGCCGAGCAGGTGCGCTCCCGCAGCGCCTTGCCCAGAAGCACGCGCGGCGGCGGCTACGTTTCGCCGCGGACCGATTACAAAAACATGGACAGCGCGGAGTTTTCCAAACTGCTCCAGCAGGTAAAAAAGACCGCCCGCAGCGGCGGCACGACCAGACTGTAAGGATTGGGAGGAAACGCAATGAGCAACACCAACACCACGGCCACCACGGCCGCAGGCACCTACCTGAACAAGGATTTCTACGATCGGCAGCTATTGGAAACCGCCAAGACCAAGCTGGTGCACGCCAACTTTGGCCAGAAGCGCGGCATCCCCAAGAATTCGGGCAAGCGGGTGGAATTCCGCCGCTACGAGCTGTTTACGCCCGATGCGGACGCACTGCTGCTGGCAGAGGGCGTCACGCCCGACGGGCAGAGCCTGTCGCAATCCCATGTGGAGGCGGAGGTCAAGCAGTACGGCGCGTATGTGGAGGTCAGCGACCTTTTGGCCACCACGGGCTACGACAATGTGCTGGGCGACTCGGCGGAGCTGCTGGGCGAGCAGCTCGGCACGGTGATTGAATGGATCACGCGCGACGCCATGAACGCGGGCACCAACGTGCAGTACGCGGGCGGCGGCACGGGCAGAGCCGCAGTCACCGCATCGGACAAGCTGACGGTCGCGGAGATCCGCAAGGCCGTCCGCACCCTCAAAAAGGCCAAGGCGCGCATGTTTAACACCAGCATCGACGGCAAGGCCAAGAAGCCGCATTTTGTGTGCATCTGCTCGCCCGACGCCACCTACGATCTGCAAAACGACGCCGTGTGGCAGAACGTTTCCCAGTATGCCAACGCCGAGGCCGTGTACAGCGGCGAGATCGGGCGGCTGTTCGGCGTTGTGTTTGTGGAAAGCACGGAGGCCAAGGTATTCAAGCAGAGCGTGCTCAACAAGGTCAGCGCGGCGGTATCGAGCGGCACCGCGTTTGTGCTCAAGACCGAGCCCGACGCGTTGGCCAAGGCGTACCTGAAAAAGGGCGGCAACAAGATCAAGGTCGGCTCCGTGGAACTGACGCTGGCCGCGGCGGACTCCTACACGGAGGCTACCAAAACGGTCAAGGTCGTTGAGACGCTTTCGGGCGACAAGGCGCTGGCCGCCGACGCCATCGTGTACTCCGAGGACGCGGGCGCCATCGACAGCGACACCAAGGCGGGTCTGGACGTGCATTCCACGCTGGTGTTCGGCGCGGATGCATACGGCGTGATCGAGGTGGAGGGCGAGGGCTGCATGCAGACTATCATCAAGCCCGTCGGCAGCGGCGGCGCATCCGACCCGCTGGATCAGCGCGCCACCGTGGGCGCCAAGGTGGCCGCCTATACGGCAACGGTGCTCAACAACCTGTGGCTGGTGCGCATCGAGCATGCCGTATCGGCATAACGGGCAGCTTTGCTGCCAATCGGCAGCGTACGGACAAGGCGGAGGGGAGTGCGGCCATGCCGCATTCCCGCCGTAGAACGATTGTGAATAAGGAGGCAACCATGCACTATATCACCGAACAGGAGATCGACCAGATCACCACCGCCACGGGCGCGGCGCTGAACAAGGAGCCCAAAGTCACCGTAACCATCCGCGCCACGGACCAAAGGACGCACTGGGAGGGCGGCATCAACGGCCACTTCTTCCGCATCCGCACCGATGCGCCAGTGGCGATTCCCCAAAGCCTGGCGAGGCTGATTGCGCTGTCCGATTCCGTCCGATTGGAGGCGGAGGCGTACACGCGCGCCTACCGCGCCAAGGGCGGCAAGAAGGTGCTGTGAGGGGTGAACCGCCATGACGCTCAAGGAACTGTTAACAGGCGCGCTCCAGCAGCTCAACCGCGATACCGACGCGCAGACGATGGAGCTGTGGCGGGACAAGCTGACCCGCTACCTCAACGACGCCATGCTGGACATGGCAAACGCGCTCAAGCCGCGCCGCACCGACGAGATGCTGCTCGCCGACGGGCGCATCGACACGACCGCGCTGCCGAGGGCGTGCGTCAAGGTGATTGCCTTGGTCAAGGATGGCAAGCGCCTGCCGTTTTACTACGGCGTGGGCTCGGGACTGCTGCACGTGCCGTGCGCAGCCGACGGCCCCGTGCAGGTGACCTATCGCTGCATCCCGTCCATGCTCAGCGCCGATACGGACGAGCCCGAGCTGCCCGCGGAGCATCACAGCGACCTGATACTCTATGCCGTGGGGCGCGAGCGCGCCGCGGGCGACGCAAGCTCGGTTCAGTCCGCGCGCGCGTGCTTCGAGCTGTATCAGTCCGCCAAGCGTGCGCTGTGCGCGCATCACGGGGAACTGGATGCGTACCGCATCGAAAACCGCTATTAGGAGGTGGATAGCATGGCCCTGTATCAATACCGCATCCGCCGCTTCGACGGCATCAGCCAGGGCGTAGCCGAGAACGCGCTCGATCCCTCGGAAAGCCCCGACGCGTGCAACATGGATACCGCGCTTGGGAACCTTGCCGTGGCCAAGGGGTATGTGCGCCACAGCGATGCGGCGTTTCCCACCCCGAACGACAGCAAACGGCTCTTTGTATGGAACCGTGCCGACGGGCAAAGGATGCTGCTGGCCACGGGCGAGAAGCTGTACCTGCTGGACGAGGCGACCCAAACTTGGAACGTGCTGTACACATTCGCCAACGGCGGCGCGGACGCAGCGCAGTATGATTTTCAGCAGCTTAAGCTCGGCAGCACCGAATATCTGGTGATTGCCAACGGGCTTTCGCAGATGGCCAAGTGGAACGGCACGGACGCCGCGGCCGCTTTTGGCAGCGCGGCGGGACTGTCGGATCTGCCCGTCAACTTCATCGAGCTGTATTTCAACCGCCTGTTTGCCGCGGGCAACCCCGCGTTTCCCTGCCGCCTGTATTGGAGCAAGGCGCCCGGCGACACGCGCACGCTTGAGGACTGGTCGAGCGCCGACGAAAGCGAAAACGTCAGCGGCGGGCATGTGGAGGTGGGCACGGATTCCGACCCGATTACGGGGCTGGTGGCGCTTTCCAACCAGCTGTTGATATTCAAGCGGGATTCCCTCTATCGCCTTTTGGGCGACCGCCCCGCCAACTACCGCATCTGCCCCGTCAACGCCGCCATGCGCCAGCCCGTGCACACGGCGATGGCCCGCTATGGCGATGCGCTGTACTTTTTGACCGACGGCGGCATGTACTATTACGACGGGCAGACGGTGCATCGGCTGCAAAACGCCGATAAGGTGCGCGCGTTTCTGAACGCCGCGGATCTGACCATGACGCAGGCGGCCGCCTGTAAGGACAAACTCTACTTTGCCGTTAAGGAGCACGGCTCGTCGCCTTGCAACGATGCGCTGCTGGTGTACGATCCCGGTCAGGGCAGCTACATGGTGCGGCGCGGCTTTCTGGTGCGGGGACTGTATGCGGTGGCGGGCGTATTGTACATCATCGACGGCAACGGCCGCGTGTGCCGCTTCAACGAGGGCGAAACCTACGACGGCGTTCGCATCGAGGCCTACTGGAAAACGCCCCTGACCGACCTGGACAACAAGATTGCCGACAAACGCCTGCAGGAGCTGTACCTGCGCGGCACGGGCGGGCTGCTTTCGGTGGAGGCCGTGGCGGACGGAAAGACCGTCTGGTACGATCGCATCATGCCAGGCAGCGGCGGCATCCTGGAAGCGCCGCTTACGGGCGACGGCCGCGCGTTTTCGCTCAGGTTTGCCAACGTCAACGGCTCGCACTTTGCCATCGACGGCGGCGTGGAGCTGCTGCTGGATCTGCAGCGGCGCGTGCTGTAAAGGAGGGATCGCATGGCGTACGAATCCAAGGGCCTGCAGGCGATGTTTCCTGTGTATCTTTCACGCATGGCGCAAAAGGACATGTCGCGCGACGAGTTTGATATCTCCGTTGCGCAAAATGAGGGTAACCTCAACCAGAACCTCGAAACGCTCTATCAGAAGCTGACGGAGATCGAGGCGTATCTGACCACTTTGGAATAATGGAGGAAACCATATGGCAATGAAACCGATATGGATCAAGGGGACGGGCAGCGGCAAAAAGCCCCCGCAGTTTGGCCTCGGCGTGCTCAGGGACGATTTTGGCGGCACAACGTCGTCCGTAAAGCGCTCGGGCGGCGGCGGCTCCGCCAACAACACGGCGTCGCTGCAAAGCTACATCAACAGCATGTACCGGCAGTTCAAGCCTACGCCGATCACCTATGAAAAAATGAGCGCGGAAGCGCTCAGGGAGAGCATCTCCGCATGGCTTCGGCCAAGCTATGAGCAGGCGATTTTCAACCGCCAAAAGCGCACCGAGACCTCCAAGGCGGAGCTGGACGCCGACGCCATCTCCCGCGGGATGGGCGCGAGCACCTATGTGACCGACGTCAAAAACCGCCAGCAGAACGAGGAGGCAAGGGACATTGCGCTCATGGAAAGCGAGTATGGCGCAACGCTGTCCAAGCACGTTGCGGAGCGCACGGAGGCCGAGGAGGCGCGTGCGCTGGAGGTGGAGATGTTCAACCGCGAACAGGAGCAGAAGGCCTATCAGCTTGCGTACAGCGCCGCGGTGGTGCTGTTCAACGCGCGCTCCCGCGGCGGCGGGGGCGGCGGCTCAAAGGCAGGCGGCGTGGTCGCCACCACGCCCGAAAACTGCGAGTGGCTGCTGCAATCGATAGACAAAAACGAACGCGCGCAGGTGTACGCGGGCACGGACGATCTGCATGCGCAGTACCGCGCGGAGATCGTCGCCTCCGTCGGCACGGGCGGCTACATCAAGTTGATGGGAAAGTACCCGAGCATCCCGTAACGCGTATCATGCGCAGCAACCCCCAAAAAGCCGTCCCGATCGGGGCGGCTTTTCCATGCCTGCGCTGCGCGTCGGGCGCATAGATTCGGGGCGCGGATGCATTGCATGGCGGAACGAAATTTGTTATACTACATGGAATCCGATCGGGTGCGTACAGCCGCGGCCGATCCATGAACCGAGGAGAAACATGTCGGATTTACATATTATCTGGAACCCTGTGGCCGGCAACGGCCGCTCGCTTAAGGCATATGCCGCCGTGTGCGGTGCGCTGGACGCGGAGGGCATCCCGTTTACCTCCGCCAGGAGCGCGTATGCGGGGCACGCGGTGGAACTTGCCAAGAAGGCCCTGGCCGACGGCGCGGAACGCATTGCGGTGCTGGGCGGCGACGGCACGGTGCGCGAGGTGGCCACGGTGCTGTGCGGCACCGACGCCGTGATGGGCATTGTGCCCTGCGGCACGGGCAACGATATTGTAAGGCCTTTGGGCATCCCGATCGATCCCGTCGAGGCGCTCAGGGTGATCTTGGCGGATAAGCGCCGCAGGATGGATACCGCCATGGCCAACGATGAGATGTATTTCAACGTGGCGGGCTTTGGGTTTGATGTGGATGTGCTGGACTATACGGAGCTGTTCAAAAAGCGGTGCCGCAACGGTTCCGTTGCATACCTGCGCGGGCTGCTGGCCGCCATGAAGGGCCTGCAAAACCGCAGAACGGTGGTTACCTGGCCCGAAGGGCGGCTGGAGACGAACGCGTTGATCGTGGCGGCGGGCAACGGCACGCACTTTGGCGGCGGCATGAAGGTGACGCCCAACGCCGACCCGTTCGACGGAAAGCTGGATATCTGCATCATTCACGACGTCAAGCGCAGCATGCTGTTTACGGTGCTGCCCAAGTTTATGAAGGGGGCGCATCTGAGCCTGCCCAACGTCAAGTATTTCCGCGCGAGCGAGCTGACGGCCGTGTGCGAGCCGATTTCACGCATCGAGGTGGATGGCGACGTGCTGCCGGGCACGCCCGTGACCTTCCGCATCGGAGAAAAGAAGCTGTGGGTCATCACGCCCGATCCGATTGTGCCGCGGTAACGACGTTTTTTGAGCCGCCGCTGACACAGAATGTTTGCTTTACACATACCCGACGGACTGCTAAACTGATAATTCAAACCCGAGGAAAAAGAGGGAACGCATGGCGACGCAAACCACCGCACGAAAAAAATACCGCAGAAAGCGCAGGCGCATCAACCGCGGCACGCGGTCGCTGTTGTTTTCGTTCGGCATCCTCATCGTGCTTGGCGCGGCCGTATTGATCTATCAGGCGATATTCAGCAAGCGGGAATCCATCGTCTCCATGGAGGCTACGCCCATCGCCACCACGTCCACCTACCTCAATACGGGCGACGGGCTGCTGTACCAGACTGACGGGCAGATTCACTTTTACCATTTGACCGATTCCAAGCAGAACTATACCTACGGCATGGGCGCTTCCGATATACGCATGTCGGGCAGCGAATCGATGACGGTGGTGTACAACCGCGCTTCGCTGCAGGTGGTTGGCAAGCCCGAGCCGCTGACGTTTACGGGCCTGGTGCTGGAGGTGGAGTGCGGCACGTCGCACCTGGCGCTGCTACGCCGCTCGGACGAGGGGATGGAGAGCGTGGTGGTGCTGACCGCCGAT
>CAZRIT010000046.1:0-11607 GCA_964600225.1 uncultured Oscillospiraceae bacterium
GATTGCAAATTTATTGACATGCGGTGTACAACTTGGTATAATGAAGCTGCTTATTGCAGAGAGGGTGACGCGCGTGTTTCAAGCGGGCGACTTGGTTTGCTATCCGATGCACGGCGTGGGCGTCGTGGAATCCATAGAGGAGCAGTCCGTGCTGGGCGAATCCGCGCGGTACTACATGCTCCGCTTTGTGATGGGCCGGATGACCGCCATGGTGCCCGTTGCGGGCGCGGAGGCCGTGGGGCTTCGTGCGCTGGTGGATGCGGATTGCTGCGAGCGCGTGGTCGACTTCCTCAAAACCGACGTCTGCGCGGAGGAGAGCGGCAACTGGAACCAGCGTTATCGCGACAACCTGGACAAGCTGCGGCAGGGCGATATATTCGGCGTGGCGGACGTGGTCAAGTGTCTGGTGCGCCGCGAACGGGATAAAGGATTGTCCGCGGGCGAACGGAAGATGTACCTGACGGCAAGACAGGTGCTGCTTGCGGAGCTCGCGGCGTCAAGCGGGAAGGAGGAGAGCGAATTCCTCTCCCTGGTGGGAGAATAAAACTGCGGCGGTTTGCCGCCGTACATTAAGGGAGACGCAAGGCATACTATGCGAAAAGTGCTCAGGTTTGTGGTTGCACTGGTCGGGCTTGGCATTGGTTGCGGGATTGTGGCGCTGGTCATGTACACGGTCAGATTCCCGGGATACGACTATGTCATGCGGTATACGACCTTGTCGGAGGTGCTGATCGCCGTTTATGTGATATCGGGTTTTTTATTCGGATTTATCTTCTATATTTTATCCCCCCGTATCATCGACGGCGTGCAGGGCTTCTATCAACGGACGGAAAAGCGAATGACGGAGATGCCTGCGCTGGACATTGTGTTCTGCGCAATCGGCATTATGTTCGGGCTGCTGTTTGCATTCCTGCTTGGCTTGATTGTGCGCATGATCAATGTGCCTGTCGTGCAGGAGATCATCATGCTGATCCTGTATGCGGTGTTTGGGTACTTTGGCGGCAAGATCGGCGTTTCGCGCTGTGCGGAGCTGGTCAGCGGTTTTTCGGGCAAGCGTGGCCGCATCGGCGGCGGCAGCGCGGCGCTGCACAAGGTTTTGGATACCTCCGCCATCATCGACGGGCGCATCCTGGACGTGTGCAAAACGGGCTTTGTCGAGGGCACGCTTGTGGTGCCGTCGTTTGTGCTCAAGGAACTGCGGCACATTGCCGACAGCTCCGATGCGTCCAAGCGCGGGCGCGGCAGGCGCGGCTTGGACATTGTGCAGGAGATGCAGCAAAAGCTCAACCAGCCCGTGCTGATTGACGAGCGAGACTATGACGACGTGGACGAGGTGGACGCCAAGCTGCTGCGGCTGGCCGCGGATCTAAACGGCGTTTTGGTGACCAACGACTACAACCTCAACAAGGTGGCCGCCGTGCAGCAAACGCCCGTGCTCAACATCAACGAGCTGGCAAGCGCCATCCGCCCCGTGCTGCTGCCGGGCGAGGAGCTGACGCTCAGCATCGCCAAGGAGGGCAAGGAGCAGGGGCAGGGCGTGGGCTATTTGGCCGACGGCACGATGGTGATTGTGGAAAACGGGCGCCGCCGCATCGGCGAAACGGTGGAGCTGGTGGTGACAAGCGCCCTGCAAACGGCGGCCGGGCGGATGATATTTGCCAAAATCAAGGGCTGACGTCGACATGTCAACCATGTTTTCGGCGGAAACCGCTTGACATGATCGGATTTGTTCCACTATAATACATAAGGTTATGAACGCGCGGACAGCTTGTCGGCGCGCCAAATAAGATTCGCGGTGTTTCCGCAGACTCGGATAAGTGAGGTGACAAGGGATGGTTCGGACCTATCAGCCCAAGAAAAGACAGCGCAGCAAGGTGCACGGCTTTCGGAAGCGTATGAAAACCGCCGACGGTCGCAAGGTACTCCAGCGCCGCCGTGCAAAGGGCCGCAAGGTGCTCAGCGCGTAAGCGCGGGGCTTTCCTTGCTTGCTATCGGTTTGGAGATGACTTGCGGCAGGCTTCTGCTTGCCGCAAGTTTTTCTACTATCACCGAAAGCCGACGGCTTTTCGGCGTCGATTTCCATTCGGCATTTGGTCAGGGCCCATGGCGTTGACGATTCAACACAGAACGATTGAGGACGTGCATCAGCGGTGAAGCGAAGCGATTCCTTAAAGCGCAGGAAGGAATTTCGTCATACCTACCGTGTCGGCCGTTCACAGGCGACACGGCTTTTGGTGGCGATTGCGGTTAAAAACCGTACGCAAGGGACGCGCATTGGCTTTTCCGTCAGCAAGAAGCTGGGCAACAGCGTGCACCGAAACCGCGTCAAGCGGCGGCTGCGCGAGGCGGTAACCCCGCTGATTCCGCGCATACGGACGGGGTACAACATCATCTTTGTTGCCAGGGAAGCGGTGGCGAACGCGCCCTTTTTGCAGATTGGCGCCGATATGCAGCAGCTTCTCGAGCGGCACGGCCTGCTCTCGGATAAAACGCAATGAAGCGGGTTTTGCTGGCAATGGTGCGCGGCTACCAAAAATACATCTCTCCCATGCTGCGTCCGTGCTGCCGTTTTCAACCGACCTGTTCGCAATATGCATACGAAGCCATCCAAAAATACGGCGCGCTGAAGGGCGCGTGGCTCGCAATCAAGCGCATTTTGCGCTGCAATCCGTTCTGTAAAGGCGGATACGATCCCGTTCCGTAAGCTTTTCACTACATGAGGGGAGGATTCTATCCTTGCAAGGCGATTTCTTTTTGACACAATGGGCGTTTCTCGGCATGCGGTGGCTGTACGAGTCGCTTACAAACGGCAGCCTGGTGCTGACCATACTCATTTCCACCATCATCATCCGCGGCGTTTCCGTATTCGGCGATATCAAGTCCAGGCAGTCGTCGGCCAAGATGCAGGCCATCCAGCCCGATCTGGAACGGCTGCGCAAAAAGTACGCCAAGGACCCGCAGCGGCTCAATGTCGAGCAGCAAAAGCTCATGAAATCCAAGAATGTCAGCATGTTTGGCGGATGCCTGCCGATGCTGATTACCATGCCGCTGTTTTTTGTGTTCATCGCCGCCTTCCGCCAATGGGGCTTCGAGATGATGGTCAAGCTCATCCTGACCGTTGAGGAGAACCCCGAAGCGGGCGTGGAGATGTTCAAGGGCTTCAAGTTCCTCTGGGTCAACAACATGTGGCAGCCTGATAACGGCCTAAAGCCCGTGATCCAGACGGCGGCGGAGTTCCTCAACAACGCAAAGCTGCCCAACCTCCTGTTTTTCAGGGACAACCCTGCGGCGCTGCAGCGGTTTGTGGACCTTGGGTTCTTTGTCAAATCGGGCGATGTGTATTCCGTGGCAACGGTCACCGAGGATCTGATTGCCCGCTACAACCAAATCGTGGCGCCCTGCGTGGAGCTGTACGCCGGCTACAACAATGGCTGGTTTGTACTGCCCGTGCTGGCTGCGGGCACAACCTTCCTGTCCAGTTGGATCATGATGCGCGGCCAGCCGAAAAATGACGCGGCGTCTGGCACGAACAAGGTGATGCAGTGGATGATGCCGCTGATGTCATTGTGGGTCTGCTTAACGTACAATTCCAGCTTTGCGCTGTACTGGACGTTTAGCAACATATTCTCGCTGTTTACGGGCGTGCTGATCAACCGTGCCATGCGCAAGCAGGGCCTGATGCCCGCCGTGCAGCCCAAGGATGCGGAGGCCAAGCGATGAGAAGCATGGAATTTGTCGGCCGCAGCGTGGACGAGGCCATATTCAACGGCCTGACGGCCATGGGTGTCACCATCGACGAGGTGGAGATCGAAACGCTGCAAACGGAGACCAAGGGCCTGTTCGGCATCGGCGCCAAGGAGGCGGTGGTGCGGCTGACGGAGCGCGACGTGCCGCTGGTGATGGAGATGGAGCAGGTGTTCCGCAAGGAATCCGAGCCCAAGCCCGCGTATCGGCAGGATCGTCCCCCGCGCGGCGGACGCAGCGATCGGGATCGCCGCGGCGGCGGCAACGACCGCGATCGGCGCGGCGGCGGCAGGGAGCGTGACAGGCAGCCGCGCGATATGCAATCCGACCCCGCGATCCCCGTACAGACGTACAATTATACCCCCGAGCTGGCCGCCGAGACGCCTTGCGCGCAGTTTTTGAGCGAGCTGCTGGAAAAGATGGATATCACCGCCACGGTGCTGGCGGCCAATACCGATAACGGGCTTCGGCTGTGCATCGACGCGGATACGATGGGGCTGCTGATCGGCCGCCGCGGCGAAACGCTGGATGCGCTGCAATACCTGGTATCGCTGGTGGCCAACAAGGACCGCAAGGACGATGGGTACCTGCGCATCACGCTGGACACCGAGGGATACCGCTCGCGCCGTGAGGATACGCTTACGCGTCTGGCACGCCGTACCGCAACGCGCGTGCGTCAGACGGGCCGCGCGGTGGCCATGGAACCCATGAATCCGTACGAGCGCCGCGTGCTGCACAGCGCCCTGCAGGGCTTTGGTGGCGTTGCCACGCACAGCGAGGGCGAGGAGCCCAACCGCCATGTGGTCATCACGCCCGAGCGGTGACGCTTCGTCAACCGCAGCATCCATGGTATGATCCGAGGGCGGGCGCTTAAGCCTGCCCTCTTTCTTTACTCGCATCAGACGCGGCCGAGGCTGCGGCAGGAACGATTTTTTTGACGGAGAAGGCATCATGAACCAGGACACCATCTATGCGCCATCCACCGCAACGGGCGGCGCCATTGCCATCATTCGCATATCGGGCGGCGACGCCAAAGCCGCCGTACGGCTGCTTTCGGCTGACGTGACGCGGTTCCCGCATCGGCTGTGCCGCGTGGACGCCGTTGCGCAGGGGGAAGTCATCGACGAATGCATGGCGGTGTTCTTTCCCGCGCCCAACAGCTATACGGGCGAGGATATGCTGGAAATCCATTGCCACGGCGGCGTGCAGACGGTGCGAAGGCTGCTGGGCATGCTTTCCGCGCTTGGCCTTCGCCCCGCGGCGGGCGGGGAGTTTACCCGACGCGCGTTTTTAAACGGCAAGATGGACCTTGCGCAGGCCGAGGCGGTGATGGACGTGATCAACGCCACGGCGGAGCAGAGCCGCAAGGCCGCGATGTTTCAGATGCAGGGCGGCGTCAGCCGCGCCGTGCGCGCGGCCGAAACGCTGCTGACCGATGCGCTGGCGGGTTTGGAGGTGGCCATCGATTTCCCCGACGAGGCCGAGGCGGATGTGAACGCAGCGCTGCCCGCGCTGCTCTCGGAGGCAACGGAGCGCATCGCGCGGCTCATCGACGACGGCCGCCGCGGGCGCGTGCTGCGCGATGGGCTGCGCGTGGCGATACTGGGTCGCCCGAACGTGGGCAAATCCTCCCTGATGAACGCGCTGCTCGGGCGTGAACGCGCCATCGTTACGGCCGATGCGGGCACCACGCGGGATGTTTTGGACGAGGGCGTGTCGTTTGACGGCGTGCCTGTGCGGCTGATCGATACGGCGGGGCTAAGGGCGGCTGCCGACGAGGCGGAGCGCATCGGCGTGGCGCGCGCAAGGGAGGCCATGCAATCGGCCGATGTGATCTGCACGGTGCTGGACGCCTCCGACGCGCTATCGCCCGAGGACGAGGCGTTGCTGGCGGAGACGGCCCGTGATACGCGCATCATTGTGCTCAACAAAAGCGATTTGCCGCAAAAGCTTGTGCTCGACGCCGATGCGCTCTGCGTCAGCGCCAAAACGGGCGCGGGGCTCAGCGCGCTCAAGGAGCGCATTCTTGCTTTGGCAGCGCCCGCCGCAACCGACGGGGCGATGATCACCAACGAGCGCCACATCCATGCGCTGGAACGCGCGCAGGGCGCGCTGCAAGCGGCCGCCGAGGCTGCGGATGCCGACTGCAAGGCGACCGATATCCGCCAGGCGCTCCATCAGCTTGGGCAGATCACGGGCGCGGATGCGGACGCGGACGTGCTGGAACGCATATTCGCGCGCTTCTGCGTGGGCAAATAGCGCTTAAGTATACCGTGCAAATCCCAAATCGCGGCTTGGATTCGCACGGCGTGCTTGTGCGCGGCATGCGGGCCTTCTTGCGTTTTGAGGCGGGTTGCATTATACTGTACAAAACAGCAGCGACATATGAGGACAGGATTTGACATGAAGCAAAACCGCTTGCAAATGGACCGTCTATCCAGGGTGATTGCATTGACCGCCATCGATGTGGCGATGATTGCGGCATGCTATATCGTGGCGCTGTGGCTGGTGTTTACCACGCCCGGCAGCACCTATATGTTCCCGCTGCTGGCAAACGGGCGGATCGCCTTTTCCTATTGGCAGATCGGGTGCTACATGGCGCTGTACCTTGTCTGCTTTGCGGCGTTTCGGCTGTACAACCGGCCGTGGCTGGATGGCAGCGCGGGCGAAAACATCTATATGATCGCCGCCGTCGGCGTGGGCACGGGCGCGATACTTTTGGTTAATATCCTGTTTGGGAACGAGTATAAAACCACCATCGTCATCGCGGGCGCGCTGCTGGTGCCCGTCACGTTTGTGACGCGCTACCTTTACCGCAAGTTCAGGCAGGCAAGACTGCGTACGCAAAACCGCATCAACAGCGGCAAAGCGCCCGTGCTGATCGTCGGCGCGGGGCTGTACGGCACCTATGTGCAAGCGCAGATCACCATGGGCGAGGAGCGCGGCAACAGCTATGTGGCGGCGTTTGTGGACGACGACCCCAAAAAGATCGGCACGCGCGTGCGCGGTATCCCCGTCATGGGCACCACCGCCGAAATTCCCGCGCTGGTCAACCGCCTCGGCATCCGCGAGATCATTATTGCCATGCCTTCCAACGACAACAAGCGGCAATCGGAGCTGGTAACGCTGTGCAAATCCACCAAGTGCCGCGTGCGCATGGCCGCACCCATACAGGATATGAACAAGCCCTCCATGCGCGATGTGCGCGAAATCAGCGTGGACGATATCCTGTTTCGGCCGCAGGTCAAGCTGGATAAGGAGAGCATCGCTGCGTATGTGCAGCATAAAACCGTTTTGGTTACGGGCGGCGGCGGCTCCATCGGCTCGGAAATCTGCCGTCAGGTGGCGTCGTTCTACCCCGAACGGCTGGTGATATTCGATATCTACGAAAACAACGCCTACGAATTGCAGATGGAATTCCGCCGCCGCATGGCCTGGCTCAATGTCAGCGTGCGCATCGGCTCGGTGCGAGAGAAAGCGCGCGTGGACGAGGTGATGGAGGAGTTTCGGCCCGATTTGGTGATCCATACCGCCGCGCACAAGCATGTGCCGCTGATGGAGGATGCGCCCGCGGAGGCCGTCAAAAACAATGTCCTGGGCACATGGAACGTGGTGCGCTCGGCGGGCGAGCACGGCGTGGCGCGCTTTGTGCAGCTATCCACCGACAAGGCCGTCAACCCTACCAACATCATGGGCGCAACCAAGCGCATTACGGAGCTGATCGTGCAGTACTATGCAAGGCACAGCGACATGCGGTGCATGACGGTGCGCTTTGGCAACGTCCTTGGCAGCTTTGGCAGCGTGGTACCGTTGTTTGAAAACCAGATCAAGGCGGGCGGGCCCGTGCAGGTGACGCATCCCGATATCACGCGCTACTTTATGACCATCCCCGAGGCTGCGCAGCTTGTGCTGCAGGCGGGCGCGTTCGGTGAAAGCGGAGCCATCTATGTGCTCAACATGGGCGAGCCCGTGCGCATCATGGAGCTGGCCGAGCGGCTCATCCGCTACCACGGCTATACGCCCAACGAGGATATTCCCATCGAGATCATCGGGCTTCGTCCGGGAGAAAAGATGTACGAGGAGCTGACGCTCGACGAGGAGGAGCAGAGCATGCTCGAAACCACGCACAACCGCATCATGAAGGCAAAGCCGCTGGTGATTGACGATGCGGCGTTCCCCGATAAGCTCAACGAGCTCATCGGCGCGGTCGGGCTCGGCGAAGAAAAGGTGGTCGGCCTGATTCGGGAAATGGTGCCCAACTATACAGGCAATCCGAACGGGCATTGACAAACGGAAAACGCGCGGCCGAACGCCTTGGCGTAACACCCGCAGACAAGCTATTTCCTGTTTGCAAGGCGGCATAGTCGTGGGACTGTGCCGTTTTGCTTTATCTGTTGAAAATACAGGATTATTCAACCTATGGTTTGGCGCGTTTCACGCATGTTTGTTATATAATCGGCTTATCAATGATGATGGAGGCGTTGAATACGGATAACACCAAAACCGGGCTTTTCATACGGAAATTGCGAAGAGAAAAGGCAATGACGCAGAGAGAGCTTGCCGATTTGCTCCATATAACAGACCGCGCGGTTTCCAAATGGGAACGGGGATTGTGCGCCCCCGACATCGCGCTGCTGGAACCGCTGGCAAACATATTTGCCGTCACGATGACGGAACTGATTGTCGGCGAGCGAATGAATCCGCAAGCGCATATTCCGCAAGTCGAAGACGGCGTCGCAGAGGCCATCCACTATTCCGAAAAGGAGCTGTCACAAAAAACAAAGGCGTGTCGGGCCAAGGTGACGATCGCTTGCGCGGTTGCGTGTGTCGCGGTGCTGATCTGCGTCGTTTCCTTATGGGCGCCCGTGGTCTTTCAGAGAGGGAACCCCATTCCGTATTTGCTGGCTGCCGCAGATGTGGATGAGGGCACGCCGTATGTGCGAGTCAATGTGAACGATTCGGCCGAAGTTTATATTGCAAGGCGCGGGATCTGCGAGGAATTGCTTGCATTCGTTGCGGAGAAAACAGGGTTTGTTTTTCAAGAACAGGCGGGCGGGGCTTTCCTTTTTACCGACGGATATCATGAACTGGCGGTGCAAACAGAAACATACTGGCGCTATTACACGGTTTGGATCGTACCAAACGTTACTCGTCAGAGCAAGCCGCCCGACGGGGCGAATCATGGAAGAAAGCATGCTTGAAAAAAGCGGGTGAAAAGCTGTTCGCTTCTCACCCGCTTTCCGTTACAGTCTCGTTAATCGACCGTTCGGCTCATACATTTTCACAACTTCCCGATTGGCGTTTGCTCTCGGCCGCTTTTGTTATACGATGCGTTTTCGCCTGACGCGCTTTGGTCGGGCGTTATTTTCCCAGCAGCTTTTCCAGCGCCGCAAGGCGCACGCACACGGTGAACACTTCCACGGCCTTGGCCAGATCGGCAATCGGCGGCATGGACGGCGCAATGCGGATGCTCGAATCGGCGGGGTCTACGCCGCCGGGGTAGGTGGCGCCCGCGGGCGTCATGGCCACGCCCGCATCCGCGCAGAGCTTGAGCGTGCGTTTGGCTGTGCCCTCCATGGCGTTGAAGCCGATGAAGTAGCCGCCGATGGGCTTGTGCCAGGTGGCGATGCCCAGCGGCGCGATGTCCTTTTCCAGCGCGTCCAGCACCAGTTGGAACTTGGGGCGCAGGATGGCGGCGTGCTTTTTCAGGTGCTTGAGCGTGGTGGCGCGGTCCTTCAAAAAGCGTACATGCTGTAGCTGCACAACCTTGTTGTAGCCGATGGTCGCAAACTGCATCAGGCTCAGGTGGTACTTGACGTTTTCCACGCTCATGGCCATGCAAGCAAGCCCCGCGCCCGGGAAGGTATACTTGCTGGTGGACGCAAACTCGTACACCATATCGGCATGCCCCTGTTCGCGACAAATGGAGAGCATATCGGGAAACGGCGCGTCCTCGCCATCGAACGTGTGGATGCAGTAGGCGTTGTCCCACATCAGGGCAAAATCGGGCGCGGCGGGCGACATGGCGGCGATGTGATTGCAGGTTTCGAGCGGATAGACGAAACCGTCGGGGTTGGTGAACTTCGGCACGCACCACATACCCTTGACGGCGGGGTCTTGAATCAGCCGTTCCACCATGTCCATGTCGGGGCCCTGCGCATTCTGTGGCACGGGGATCAGTTCCGCGCCGAACGAGCGGGTCAAGTTGAAGTGCCGATCGTAGCCCGGGTAGGGGCACAGGAACTTGACGACGGGTTCTTGGGACCACGGCCGCACGCTGTTTTTCAGTCCGTGCGTGTAGGCGCGCGCGATGACGTCGTACATCAGGTTCAGGCTGGCGCTGCCGCCGACGATGACCTCCTCGGGGCTGCACAGCAGAATGTCCGCAAAGAGGCGCTTGGCCGACGGGAGGCCCGAAAGCTCGCCGTAGTTGCGCACATCGACGCCGTCGCAGAGGAAGTCTCCGTCGTCAAGGGCGTCAAGCAGGTCGTTGCTCAGGTTGAGCTGGGCGGTTTCGGGCTTGCCGCGGGCAAGGTTGAGGCTGAGGTTGAGGCCCTTCAGGCGTTCGTACTGCGCGGAGACGGTCTGGTACTCCTGCATCAGTTGTTCGGCGTTTCGACTGCGGTATTGCATATATGGTTCATCCCTTTCCGATTTCAAGCCGCTTGTTCATGGTGTTTTCCACGGCATTGAGTATGTTTTCGTAGCCCGTGCAGCGGCACAGGTGGCCCGACAGGCGTTTGCGCAGCTCGTCGCGGGTGTAGCGGCGGCCGCTTTCGAGGATCTCCACGGCGCTCATAATCATGCCGGGCGTGCAGAAGCCGCATTGCACGGCCGCCTCGTCCACGAACGCCTGCTGGATATCCGACAGCTCGCCGTTGGGGCCGAGCAGGCTTTCGAGGGTGCGGATGTCCTTCCCGTCGGCCCATACGGCCAGATAGATGCAGCTGTTGAAGCACTCGCCGTCGATGAGCACCGTGCACGCGCCGCACTCGCCGACCTCGCAGCCTTTTTTCACGGAGATCAGGCGGAAATCGTTGCGCAGCAGGTCCGTCAGCGATGCGCGTACGTCCACGACGGTTTCGACGGGCTTTCCGTTGATGGTGCAGCGGATGAGCTTGGTTTGCATCAGATGACACCTCCCGCTTTCTGTATGGCGGAAACGAACGCGCGGCGCGCCGTCTCGCCGATGATGTGGAGCCGAAACTCCTTGGTGGCGCGCCAGCTTGTGCGCGGGTTGACGTCCGAAAGCGCACCCTCGGCAAAGCGTTCGACCAGCGTCGGCTCGAGCAATGCGCCCGATACAGCCGCTTCCGCGCTCGGCGCGCGCATGGGCACGGGGCCCGCCACGCCAAAGGCGATGCGCGCTTCCTCCACGCGTTTTTGATCGGCCGAGAGCCGCACGTTGACCGAGCAGCCGATGGTGGCGATATCCATGGCGTTTCGCATGGAATACTTGATGTAAGCGCCGTAAAAGCCCGCGTACCGATCGCGCGGAATGCGGATGGCGGTCAGCAGCTCGTTGTGCGACAGCACGGTTTTGCCCGCTTTGACATAGAATTCCCGCATGGGCACCTGCCGCGTGCCGTCGGGGCCCGTCAGCTCCATGATGGTGTCGTGCGCAAGCAGCGTCGCTGCCGAATCGGCGCTGGTGACGCCGTTGCAGACGTTGCCGCCGATGGTGCCGATGTTGCGTATCTGCGGCCCGCCCACCTGATCCACCGCGTAGCCGAGCATCGGCAGCGTGCGCTGGATGATCGGGCTGGCCGTAATGTGGCTGAAGGCCGTCGCCGCGCGAATCACGACCTCGCCCTCGGGGGTTTCTTCCACACCCATCAGCTCCGGCAGGCCGTGGATACTCAC
>CAZRIT010000046.1:11617-16524 GCA_964600225.1 uncultured Oscillospiraceae bacterium
TTGCCGCCGATGGTGCCGATGTTGCGTATCTGCGGCCCGCCGACCTGATCGACCGCCTCGCCCAGCACGGGGAGGTGTTGTTGAATGAGCGGATCGGCCGTGATATGCGAAAAGCTGGTGAGCGGCAGGATGCACAGCGCCCCGTCGGGTTCGAGCGTTACGCCGCGCAGCGCATCGATGCGGTAGATGCTGACCAGCTTCACGCCCGCCAGCTCGCCCTCGCGCAGTTTGATGAACACATCCGATCCGCCCGCAAGCACGCGCGCGTCGGGATGCGCCGTCAGCAGTTCGATGGCTTCCGCCACGGAACCTGCCTCGTAGAGCGCTTGGATATCATACATGCTGTTTCGCCTCCTTGTGCATGGGCTTGTCCTGAATGAGCCCTTCCTCGGTGAACCGCTTGAACAGTACATGCGGCGTGATGGGGATGGAATCGATCGCCACGCCCGTTGCGTTGAGGATGGCGTTTCGGATGGCGGGCGCGCCCGGGCACGCGGGCGGCTCGCCCAAAGCCTTTGTCCCAAAGGGGCTGGTGGGCTCGGGGTTTTCCACAAACGCCACCGCCAGATCGGGATGATCCATAAAGGTGCTCAATTTGTAATCCAGGAGGTTGTTGTTGAGCGGGCGGCCCGTTTTTTCATCGAACAGCAGCTGCTCCGACAGCCCGTAGCCGATGGCCATGCTCATGCCGCCGTGCACCTGCGCTTCGGCAAGGGCGGGGTTGATGAGCCTGCCGCAGTCGTGCACGTTGATGATATCCACAAGCCTGACCTTGCACATGGGCACGTCCACCTCCACCTCGGCAAAGCAGCAGCCGAACGAATAGGCGTTGCTCTTGACCTGCGTGGTCGTTTCCGCGCACAGGTGCTCGCTGTGGGACGTGGAATACAGCGCCTCGGTGGCCAGCGCCCCGAGCGAAAGCAGCACGCGGCCGTCGCTTGTACGCACGATTAGCCCGTCCTCAATATCCAGTTGGCTCACGGGCATGCGCGTCAGCTCGTGCGCATATTCGAGGATGCGCCGCTTGAGCAGGTCGCCCGTTTGGCGGATGGCAAAGCCGCCGATGTATGTTTGCCGCGATGCGTACGCGCCGGTGCCGTACGGGTGTACGTCGGTATCCTGCGCGGAGACCACATGCACATCCTCCATTGGTACGCCCAGCACATCCGCGGCCATCTGCGCATACACGGTGTCGCAGCCCTGGCCGATCTCCGTTTCGCCCGTCATGAGCTGTATGGAGCCATCCTGGTTGAGCGTCATGCGGCAGCCGCTGCTTTCCAGCGAGATGGGCCACACGGCTGTGTTGTACCAGAATATCGCCATGCCCACGCCGCGGCGGACAGGGCCCGTATCGTTGGCGTACTCACGCCTCTTGCGGTCGTAATCGATGTAGGCCTTGCCCTTTTCGATGCACTGGTTAAAGCTATCGTAATAGTTTTCGTTTTTACTGAAATGATCCACAAAGCCCACGGGCATCATGTTTTGCCTGCGAAGCGCCAAGGCATCCATGCCGATGGCGCGCGCCACGTCCTCGATGTGGCTTTCGACTGCGAACATGGCCTGCGGGATGCCGTAGCCGCGCATGGCGCCCGCGGCGGGCTTGTTGGTGTATACCGAGTATGCGTCGCACTCCACCGCGGGGCACGGGTACAGCTGCGGGAACGCGCCCATGCCCTTGGCCACGACGCCGTGGCCGTGGGAGGCGTACGCGCCCTGATCGGAGAAGCATTCCAGCTTGCGCGCGGCAAACGTGCCGTCGGGCCGCACATAGGATACGATATGGCTGCGGATGGCGTGGCGCACGCGGTTGTTGACAAACGTTTCCTCACGGCTGACGTCCAGCTTGACAAGCCGCCCGCCCACCTGCTGCGAGCAGTAGGCGCACAGCGGCTCGTACAGCGCATCCTGCTTGTTGCCGAAGCCTCCGCCGATATAGGGCTTGATGATGCGCACCCTGCCCCAGGGGATTCCCAGCGCCTGGCCGACCACACGGCGTACGATGTGCGGAATCTGCGTGCTTGTCACAACCACGATCTTGCCCGATTGTTCCTCGGCATAGCAGATGTGGTTTTCGATGTGGCAATGCTGCACGGTGGGCGTATCGTACCAGCCCTCCACCTTGACAAGCCCCGGTTCACGGATGGCTTCGGCGAAGTTGCCGATGCGCAGATTGGTGTGCGAAAGGGTATTGTGCGGGAATTCCGCGTGCAGCTGCGGCGCGCCGTCGTTGAGCGCTTCCTGCGCATTCAGCACGAACGGGTATTCCTCGTAGGTTGCCTTGATGGCGCGCACGGCCTGCGCCGCCGCCACCTCGTTTTCGGCGATGACCACGGCGATGTCATCGCCATAGTAGCGCACATGGCGGTTGAGCAGCAGACGGTCCGCCACATCCTGATGATGCGGATCGGTCGACCACGGGTGGCCTGCCGTGGGGAACTGCCAATCGGGCACGTCGAAGCAGGTGATGATTTTGACGACGCCCGCGATCTGTTCCGCCGCGGCGGTATCGATGGCGGTCACCATGCCGTGGGCGATGGTGCTGTGACAGATTTTGACGATGAGCGCGCTGCGGTCGGCCATGTCGTCGGTGTAGCGCGCGCGGGCCGTGACCTTATCGACGGCGTCAACGCGGCGGATGCTTTTCCCTACAACCATGGTTCCCTCCTTTTATTGAGCAATCGGATTGAAGAATTCCATTGTGCGTACGTCGAACAGGCCCATATCCGTCAGCCGCGCCTCGGGGATGACGGGCAGGGCCAGAAACGACAGCGTGATGAACGGATCGGACTCGCTCTGTATGCCGAGCTTGCGCGCGGCCTTGAGCAGCTCCTGCTGATGGCGCAGGATGCTTTCCAGCGGCGCGTCGGACATCAGCCCCGCAACGGGCAGGGCAAGCTTGGCCAGCACCTCGCCGTTGTGCACCACCACATAGCCGCCGCCGCAGCCTTCCAGCACGTCGATGGCGGTGTACATGTCCGCGTCGTTGTCGCCGCAGACGATGAGGTTGTGCGAATCGTGCCCGACGGTGGTGGCGATGGCGCCATCCTTGATGGTAAAGCTGCGATAGATCCCCACGCCTGTGCGGCCCGATGCATGGTGACGCTCGATGACGGCCAGCTTGAGCAGGCCGTCGCGCGCTTCAAAGAAGCCGTTGCGGCTGGGCACCTCCTCCAGCTCCAGCGCCGTGGTGAGCTGCATGGGGAGCTGGCGGATGACGGGCATCTTGCCGCTGACGGGCAGCTTGAGCAGATCGGGCTTTCTGGGCGCGATGTGCACGCTGTTGTAAATCTTCGGGTCGGGCTTGATGTGCGCATCGACGTTCGGCTCGAACAGCTTCCCGTCGGTGATGACCATGCGCGGATTAAAATCGGTCAGGTTATCAAACACCACGATGTCCGCGCGGTACGCAGGCGCAATGGCGCCGTAGTGGCGCAGCCCGTAGGCGTTGGCGGTGTTGATGGTGGCCATCTGTATGGCGTGGATGGGGGAGATGCCGTTGGCGACGGCGCGGCGGAGGATATAGTTGATATGTCCCTCGTCACGGATGTTCTCCAGATGCTTGTCGTCGGTGCAGAACATCATGCGCCTGGTGGGCACATGGTTTTCCGCGATTTTTTTCATGATGTCCTCGATGGCGCGCGAGGCGGAGCCGAGGCGCAGATGGATGCGCATGCCGCCGCGCAGCTTTTCAAGAACTTCTTCATATGTGATACACTCATGGTCGGTATGCGGGCCCGCCACGCAGTAGGCGCTGAGCGCATCGCCCGAGAGCATGGGCGCGTGGCCGTCGATGGGATGATGGCGGAACAGGTGCAGCTTATCGAGCATCTCGCCGTCGCCCTCGATGGTGGAGGTGTAGTCCATCACCTCGCCAAGGCCCAGCACGCGCGGGTGGGACAGGAAGGTTTCCAGATCGCGCGCGGTCAGCTTGGCGCCGCTGGTTTCAAACGCGGTGCAGGGCACGCAGCTTGGGCACATAAAGAAGACCGAAAGCGGCAGCCACTCCGTTTGATCCAGCATGTACTGGATGCCGTCGATGCCGCAGACGTTGGCAATCTCGTGCGGGTCCGCGATGATGGACGTGGTGCCCTTTTCCAATATCACGTTGGCAAAGCGGGAGGGGTGCGCCATGGAGGACTCGATGTGTACATGGCCGTCAAACAGCCCCGGGCACAGGTACCCGCCCTTGGCGTCGATTTCGACCTTGCCATCGTAGCTGCCCACGCCGATGATGATGCCGTCACGCATGGCCACATCGCCTTCCATGATCTCTTCCGTGAATACGTTGACGATCTTTGCGTTTTTGATAACGAGCGCCGCGTTGCGGTTTGCCGCATTCAGAATCGCTGCGCGAAGACGTGATTTTTGCATTCGGATCACCCACCTTTGAGCCAGTATAGCATATCGAAAAATTTTTTTGAAGTGGTAATTGACAAGCGGATTTTGAAGCGCTATAATGGGCAACGCTGCTTGAGAAAACAATCGAAAAAACAATGCAGCCGGGCAAGCGAAAAACCGATAAGATCATGCGTGCATATCTTATAGGAAACGCTGCAGGAAACAGCCTCCGGGAGGCGGCCCGCATAGCGCCGAAAACTTTTTTCAAGAAAATTGAAAAAAGGTGTTGACAAAAAGGACGGACGGCGCTATTATATAAAAGCTGTCGCGAAACACGAGACAAGCGGTTTTGAGACGGCAACGGCACCTTGAAAACTATATAGTGCAGGAAAAAAGATAACACAAAACAAGCCAGTAATTCTTGACATTTTAATATTGTTAAGAAGAACGAACGCAATGAATTTGAGAATACAAGCGAGCGTAAAGTAAGTGAGCGACGTTCGAAAGAACGTTTCAGATTGAACTCAAGAGTTTGATCCTGGCTCAGGACGAACGCTGGCGGCGTGCCT
>CAZRIT010000047.1:0-16387 GCA_964600225.1 uncultured Oscillospiraceae bacterium
CGCTTTTCACGGAAGGCTTCGATACGGTCATCCCTGCCCATGCCAAGTACGCCAAAGCGCTGGCCCGCGTTGATGGCCGCCAGCGTGGCAATTTTGCCGTGCTGCCTGTGGAAGGCAAGTTCACGGGTGATATCGATGTCCGATACGCCGTCGCCGTAGGTCAAAAAGAACGGTTCGTCGCCGACGAATTTCTGTATGCGTTTGACGCGGCCGCCCGTCATGGTGTTCAGCCCCGTATCGACCACCGTCACGCGCCACGGCTCGGAGAATACATCGTGCACCTCCATGCTGTTTTCCCTTAGATCAAACGTCACATCGGCCGTGTGCAGGAAGTAATCGGCAAAGTATTCCTTAATCAAGTGCTGCTTGTAGCCCGCGCAGATGATAAAATCCGTGTGGCCGTGCGCGGCGTATGTCTTCATAATATGCCACAAAATCGGCTGCTCGCCGATCTCGATCATGGGCTTGGGCTTGAGATGGCTTTCCTCCGAAATGCGCGTGCCAAATCCGCCCGCAAGTATGACGGTCTTCATGGTTCCCTCCCGCTGTCCGGCATCACCGCGCGCAAAATTGCCCAATCGGCAGGCGCGGTGCGTTCGGCGTCCGATAGTTATAGTTATTTTACCTTGTTTCGACCGATTTGTACATAGCCGATTCGGCTGCGATCAGCCGCCCGCTGCGGCGGGTTCTACGATGAAGGAACGGAACGACCGCACCGTTGTTGTCACGCTGCAAAGCGCGCCGTCGCCGCCATGCACGCCGATGGTGATATCCACACCGTCGGTGCCGAGCGCGGCCGACTGCGCGCAGGCAAACGTTACGGTTTTGCCGTTATAAAAACCCTCGGCATAGATCGGCTCCCCGTCAAACTGCATATACCCGCCCACGCAGGCATAGACGTGCTCGCCCGCCGTCAGCGTTTGGCCGTCGGCCGAGGCCACAAGCGTCGGCGCGCCCACGCCCGCGGCGCGCACGGCGTCGATGAGCGTGCCCGCCACAAGCTGTGCATCGGCCTTTTCGCGGGTGCGCGCGTAGATTTTATAGATGGGCGCCACGATGGAGAGCATGCTTAAAAACAGTATCGAGGATACCGCCAGCGCCACGATGATTTCGATGAGCGTATAGCCGCCCTTGCCTGCGCTTTGCTTCATATCAGCCGCCCTCCGTGTTGACGGGCGCAAAGTAGCAAAACATATCCGCCCGATGCAGGTTGACGTTCCACACGATCGGGTCGGGATCACCAGCCTCCAGTTGGATGCCGATGGTCGCCGCCTGCGACTGCCCCGCATCGTACTCACCCGTCTCGATGCGCGTGGCCGCCGTCTCCATGGCCTCAGAGCGCAATATGGCGCGGTTATTGAGGCGGATGGAAAGCTGCACCACGGCCGTGATGGTAACCAGCGTCAGCAGCACAATGGAAAAGCTGACGATCACCTCCACCAGGGATTCGCCGCGGGTATTCCGTCTGCGTTTTTGCATAACGTTTCCGTTCATCCGATGCTCCTGACCCGCCAGCCGCCCGTCCAGTTCCATACGTCCCCCACCCTGGTCGCCCAGCCGCCGAAACGGTACGTCACGGTGATGCCGTAAATCTTGTCGTTCGTGGAAACGCGTATGGTCAGCGCCGCATTGACCAGCGAAACGTTGGCCTGGCTGCCGCCGCTTCCCGGCACGATGCTCGACATCACATCGTACGTCAGCTTGGCCCCGCCATCGGGCAGGACCAGCGTATCGGGCACATTATCCGAAAACGTGATGGGCAGAATCCGCTCCACGCCCGTTTCGGCAATCGTCTCCGTCCCGTCAATGGCATAGACGTTCAGCAGCCGTTCCAGTTCCGCCGCGCGGAGGCGTTCGCCCAGCGCGCCGTGCTGCAATGCGTCGTCCACGATATCGAAGAGGCTCCTTGCATAGTAGTACGATTGCCGATAGTGCATGCGTGCGTTGACGCTCGATGTAGCGCCCGCCGCCGCGGTCAGCACGGTCATGCCCAGTATGAAGAACGCCAGCATCAGCACCACGGCAATCACCATCGATTCGCCGCGGCTGTGCTTTGTTCGGTTATGATCCATCCTTCGTTTCATGGCACCTCTCAGCCGCTCACTTGCACGCTCGACCAGCGCGCCTCGGTCACGGCGTCATACAGCCGAATGGTCAGCTCCGCATTGCCCGTGTACAGCGGCGCGTACTTGATCGTCACCCGATAATCGTACGGGTAGGCGCTGTGCGGCTCAATGGAGACCTTCAGGGAGTGCGTGTTGGCGGCGTTCTTTTCGTCCGTAAAGGTCACCCTGCCGTTGGAATGGTCCCAGGCGATGTTGTCCGAGCGCCAGTCGGTGCTCGCGCCGCCCTTGACCACAGTGATGCGCAGGTATTCGATATCGCCCGCGGCCACATCGAACGTGATTTCCTTGCCGCCCGCTGCCGTTGCGGCCAGGTTGTGGCTGCCCTCCGAACCGTTGACCAGCGTTTGCAGCCACGGCGTACGGTGGAAGTTGGCGCCCAGCGCACACTGCGGGTTGCTGACGCTGAGGTACGGGAAGCGGTAGACAAACGGCCCCACGCCGCTGAGGATCTCGCTGCCCGTAAAGCTGACAAACCCGTCGATGGGAGAATTCCGCATGGTGCGGATGGTGCGCTTGGTCAATCCGTCGTTCTTTTCGTTCACAGGGCCGCCCAGCAGATTGGTATATCGGTAATCGCCGTCGGTATTGAACTTGTTTCCCAGATAGCTGCAATCCGTCAGGATGCTGAAATTATCCGTGCCCGCCAGCCCGACCAGGCCGTTGTGCGCCGTTTCATAGCCGCCGACATACTGCATGTTGTAGCAGTACCGCACGCGCCCCATGTACAGGTATCCCACCACGCCGCCGGAATGGTTGGACGTGACGGTTGCGCGCGGAATGTTGTTTTCATCCAGCGCGGTGTAGTAATCCGTACCCACCACCTGCTGCGCGTAGAAGTTGACATAGCCCGTGTTGTAGCAGCGCTGCACGGTGCTGCGCGACATATACCCCGCAATGCCGCCCGCGTTGCCGGGCGCAAACACCGCGCCCGCGTTGTAGCAATTCTGCACCACGCAGCGCCCGCTGACGCTTTCAAAGATCAGGCCCGTGTTTTCAAGCCTGCCCACGATGCCGCCCGCCGCGGTGCCGTTGTTGGCCTCCGCGCCGACCCAGCTTGCGTTAACGCAGTACGAAACGGTCAGGCTGCCCTCCGCCTCGCCCACGATGCCGCCCGCGCAGCTATCCGCGCCGAACGCGCGCGTACGGTAGCGGTTGTTATCGTAATAGTACTTGTTGTCGCTGCCGATGGGTTTGTAATCCCAATCGGAGCTGTTGACCGCGCCAAAGTACGGCGTGCCGATAAAGCAGGTGTCGTAGCCCAGCGCCTGCTCCCAGGATTCGGCAATGGTCGCGGTGGCCACCTCGCAGTATTCCACCGTACCCGCCGTCATGCTGCCGACCACCCCGCCCGCAATTGCATTGCCCGAAGCGTTGCCCTCCGCGCCCGCCGTCACGTTGGCGGCAACGGCGCACATGCTAACGGTGCCCGTGCTGGTTGCGGCCACGCCGCCCACGATGCTGCCGTTTTGGGCGTGGATATCGCCCGTGACGGTGCAGTGGGAGACCGTGCCGCCCGCATTTTCGGCCACAATGCCCGCTGCGCGCGTAACGCCCGCCATGGCGCAATCGGCCATGTACACATGCGAAACCGTGCCCGAAACCCGCTCAAAGGGCGCGGCGACATTGGCGCTGACGGTCAAATCGCTGATGCGGAAGTTATCGCCGTTGTATGTGCCCGTAAACGTGCCCGCAATGGGCGCAAAGTCCAGCCTGGCGCCGTCGTAGCCGAGCATGGCAAGGTCGTTTTTCTGCATATATTGCGCGGCGGCCTTTTTGCGCACGTTGTGAAAATGGCGCGCAGAGCTGACGGCATAAACGCCGCTGTCCTCCGCTGCATACAAAGCGTGCTCGATATTGGAGGGCTTATCGCACGACTCCGCCAGATCGGCCGTTTGGGCGGTGAAGGTGGCGTTGAGGTTGCCGTCGGCAATCTCCGCGTACAGCTCCCCGATGCCCTTGCCCGCAATCGGCGCATCCAGCACCAGTATCATCAGCCGCCGCCCCAGCGCATCCGCAACGGGTTCGATATACATGGTCGCCTGCCGCGTCACGCCGCCCGACGCAAACGAAACAGGGTTGTTGAACGCGGCCGGGAGGCTGCGGTTTTGCTCCACGGCGGACAGCGGGATGTCGGCGTTCGCGCCGCCGACGGTAAAGGTGTAGGTGCCGCCCGCGCTGTTGGTCAGGTCGATGGTGTAGATTAAATCCGCGGGCGCATCCTTGGGCAGCGCCATCTCCAGCGCCAGCAGGCCGTAGTTTTTGCCGCCGTTGATGTTGTTGCCCTTCACCTCGGACGTTTGATCGCCGTAATCCACCAGCATAACGTCCATGTTGGTGATGTCAAAATCCGCCTCCGTGCCAACCCAGCGCTTGGGCTGCGTGCCCGTAAAATACACGCCGTAGAAGCCCACGCCCGCAGCCGTCAGCGAGGACTTGCCGCGGTTGTACACATCGTAATCGCCGCCGTGGCGAAGCGTTGCATCCTCGCAAAAAAAGCAGGAGAGCACATTGCCCGTCAGTTTGTTAAACTCAATCAGCACGCTGCCGCCCATGGGGATGGCGTCGTCCATATAGCTGTTCAACAGGTCTCTTAAAACGCCGTCGGCCCCGAAATCCATGTGCAAGGACACGATGTTATCGGCGTTGACGGCCTGCTCCAGGTTCCATTCTTCGTTGCCGTCTGGCTGCGGGCTGATTTCGCCAAGCGTCACGGGCTCGGACAGGTTGCAAAGCTCCGTGGCGGCGGTGGGATCGTTGGTAAACGTATGCGTCAGCGCTGACTGCGCGGCCATGAATAGGCTTCGCGCGGTGAGGTTGAGCGCGTCCTGCTCGGCCTTTTTGACAAGGTTTTTCACGCCCGCATAGGTGGAAAGCGACAGGACCACAAGCATGGCCAGCACCACAATCACCTCTACGAGCGTAAACCCTTTTCTGTCAGCCAAAGGCTTCTGCCGCATACGTTCCTCTCCTGCCCTGCGCGGTCAACGCCGCGGGGCGCATGGATGGCGTTCAAACGCCAAATCTCTTGCCTTACGGCGCGTCGTGGACGCTGCAGGTCAGCTTCCCGCCGCCGTCGCCGCCCACAAAGCTGCACGTTCCGCCCGCGGGGCAAAGCTCCTTTGCGGTACTAAACGCCACCGCGGCGTATTCGTCAAACGTGATATCGTCGCCAAACAGGTCGATAAAATCCGTGTATTCCCTGAGCGCCTCGGCGCGGTTGACGATGCATGCCTGTTGCTTCGATTTATCAATATAGCGCACCAGCGACGGGATGACAATCGACGCCAGAATGCCCAGCACCACCAGCACCACGATCACTTCCACCAGCGTAAAGCCCTTCTTGTTTCGCATTTGCAGCCTCCCTCAGCCAATGGCCTGCAACAGGTCCGCACGGTCGTTGGTGCAATTGAGCGCCATATCGCGGGTGATCTTTCTGCCCTGCACCAGCTTGATCAAATCCCCGTTCATGGTGTGCATGCCCAATGCCGCGCCCGATTGCATAATCGACGGAAGCTGGAAGCATTTGTTCTCGCGGATGAGGTTACCGACGGCGTCCGTGCCGCGCAGCACCTCCGTCGCCACCACGCGCCCGCCGCCCGCAGCCAGAGGGATAAGCTGCTGGGTCACCACGCCGCGCAGGATCATGGAAAGCTGGCTGCGCATCTGATGCTGCATCTGCGATGGGCATGTGTCCACAATGCGGTCGATGGTCGCCGAAGCGCCCGTGGTATGCAACGTGGAAAGCACCAGATGCCCCGTCTCCGCCGCGGTGACGGCGGTGGCCATGGTCTCATAATCGCGCATCTCGCCCACCAGCAGCACATCGGGGTCCTCGCGCAGCGCGCTTCTGAGCGCCGCAGCAAACGACGGCACCGTCTCCCCCACCTCGCGCTGGTGAATCAGCGCGTTGTTCTGTTCAAATACATATTCAATCGGGTCCTCGACGGTCAGGATGTGCCCGCCGCGCACGCGCGAAACGTAATCGATCATCGCCGCAAGCGTGGTCGATTTACCGCTGCCCGTCGGGCCCGTAATGAGCACCAGGCCGTTGTGGCACATGCACAGCTCCTGCATGACCGTCGGCAGGCCCAACGATTCCAGCGTGGGAATCGTGCCGTTTAGGATACGCACGGCGGCGGCAAGCCCGATGCGGGTGCGGTAGACGTTGACGCGGTAGCGCTCGCGATCGCCCGTTTGCACGGCAAAGTCCAAATCCGTATCGGTATCCAGCACAGCAAGCTGCTTTTTCGTGCAAAGCGAGCGGATCAGCCCCTCCGTTTCCGCATCGGGAAACGCCATGCCCATGGGTATCAGCTTCCCGTGCAGCCGCATGGTGACGGGCAGCCCCACCGACAGGTGCACATCCGACGCGCCCTGCGAGCGCGCCTGTATCAATAGCTCGGTTACGGTCATGCCGTCCCCTCCTTAATCGGAATAGTAGGCGACCTTTTGGAATTCCTCCACGGTCGAAATGCCACTGAGCACCAGCTCCATGGCGCTGTCGCGCAGCGTGCGAAAATCCTGATGCTCGCGCACATACCGCTCGATGTTCTCCAGCGGTTCCTGCTGCACCACCATGCGGCGGATGGCCTTGTCAAACAGCACCACCTCGTGCACGGCGATGCGGCCCTTGTAGCCCGTGTTGTTGCACTTGTGGCAGCCCTTCCCGCGCGTCAGCTTGTCCGGCCGCACGCCCAGCACCGCGGCCTCGGCGTCGTCGGGCGTGTAGGTATACGCGCAATCGGGGCAGACCTTGCGCATCAGGCGCTGCGCCACCAGGCCCACAACGGAGTTGCCGACCAGGTACGCGGGCACGCCCATATCGGTCAGGCGAATGACCGAGGAGATGGCGTCGTTGGTATGCAGCGTGGACAGCACCAGATGCCCCGTGATGGCCGAGCGCACGGATATCTGCGCGGTCTCTGCGTCGCGCGTTTCGCCGACCATGATGATATCGGGGTCCTGCCTAAGCAGCGACCGTAGGCCCGTTTCAAACGTCAGCCCCGCCACGGTGTTGACCTGCACCTGGTTGACCCTGGCGATGTTACGTTCCACCGGGTCCTCGATGGTGGAGATGTTGACGGAGCGGTTGGTCAGGTATTCCAGCACCATGTACAATGTGGTGGTCTTGCCGCTTCCCGTGGGGCCCGTGATGTACACAATGCCGTGCGGCGAATCCAGCATGGCGCGGAACTTTTTGTAGTTGCTCTCCGTCATGCCAAACGTCCCGAAGTTGTCCACCTGCGTCTGCATGGAGAGGAAGCGGATCACCGCCTTCTCGCCAAACACCGTGGGGATGACCGAGACGCGCGCGTTCATCTCGATGCCGTTGAGCGTCGTTTTAAAGTGCCCGTCCTGCGGCAGCCGCCGTTCGGCGATATCGAGATTGGACATGATCTTGATGCGCGCAATCAGCGATGGATGGATGGAGGTGGAAAGCGTCACATACTCCGTAATCACCCCGTCCACGCGCATGCGCACGGTCACCTTGTCCTCAAACGGCTCGATGTGGATATCGCTTGCGCCGATGCTGTACCCGCGCACCAACAGGGAGTTGAGCGCCTGCACCACGGGCGCGTCCGTGCCGTCGGTCTCATCCTCCGTTTCGCCGCCCGCCACGATATCGGGCATGCTGTCGTTGACGATGCGCGCCGCCTGCTTGGCGTCGATTTCGGCATAGTGGTAATCGATGGCACGGTCGATATTGGCCTGCGTATCCAGCACCACGCGCGGGTCCATGTTGGTAATCTGGCGCACATCCTCCACCGCGTAGAAGTTGAGCGGATCGCTCATGGCCACCACAAGCTGCCCGTTTTCGGTTGCGATGGCAATCAGGTGATAGCGCATGGCAATCTGCCTGGGAATCCGCTCCACGCTGGCCGCGTCGATGTGGTAATTGTTCAAGTCCACGCGCTTTAGGGAAAGCCGCACGCCCAGCGCTTCCAAAATTTGCTCCTCGGTGACGTAGCCCAGCTTTAGGAATATCGCGCCCAGCCGCATATCGGGATGCGCCTTTTGGTAGGCAAGCGCCTCGCCCACCTGCGCGTCCGTGACGTACCCGCTTTGCTCCAGCACCTGACCGATTCTGATGTTTTGCTGCATACCCGTTCCCTCTCAGCCAACGGATGCGATCAACGCATCGTAGTGGCTGCGGTCATATTCGATCACTTCAAATTGGATATCCGCCGCATACTCCATGTACGGCACCGATACATACGGCAGCGGGTCGGCCTCCGTCTTGTAGCGCCTGTCGCTGCGGCCCTCGTCGTTTCGCACGTCCACCAGCGCCTTGGCAACGGCATACTCCTCTGCCGTCAGGGTGCGCACATGCGAGGTTTCCGTGCCAATGCGCAGGTTTAGCATGGAGATGCGCGTGCCCGTCATGCCGCTGACAGCGTCGATGAGCGCAATGTACTGCTCCAGCGCCCCGCGGGACGTGGTTTTGACGGAATAGGTGCGAAACTGCGCGCCGCTTGCCGCAGGCGTTTCCTCGCCCTCGGCCGCGTCCTCTGCCTGCTTGGCGGGCGCCTCCGATACGGCAATCTCCAGCGATTCGGCCACCAGCCCGTTGTCCTGCAAAATGCCTGTAATGTAGCGATCCAGATCGTCGTTGGTCATCACGGGCAAAAACTTCTTTTGCAGCGCCAGCACCTGCTCGTTGAGCTGTTCGGGGCTTTCGCTTTCGCCGCCCATGGCCGCCTGCGCCGCCGCCTGCACCTGCATCAATTGCAGCTCGGCGTCGGTCAGCTTTTGGCTGACGTCCGCGCTCTCCAGCGCCGCGCCCCGTATCAGGAACGCGCCGCCCACGGCCACAAGAACCACCAGCAGGATGTAGATGAGGATTCGTTCGCGCTTGGTCAGCTTGCTCATACGCGCCTCCTATCGTGCCAGCGTGCAGCCGACGGTGCAGTAGTACACGCCGTCGGTGTCGCTGGTATAACCCTTGTATTGCACCGCGGAGAAG
Organism: uncultured Oscillospiraceae bacterium; assembly: GCA_964600225.1. Classification (GTDB taxonomy): domain Bacteria; phylum Bacillota; class Clostridia; order Christensenellales; family CAG-138; genus CAZRIT01. Next base: position 9,091 of record CAZRIT010000047.1, read on the forward strand.
CGCCCCGTATCGCGCAAATCCTCTACAAGCTGCGGCACGTCGTTGACCGAGCCGCCCGCCGCGTCGATCTCCAGCGTGCGCGTCTCCTCGTCGTAGCGGTAGACGCGTATCAGGAAGCGATCGCCCGCGCAGCGGATGACGTCGTTTAACAGCTCCTCGTCGGGCTCGGGCAGGGCGTCCAGCGCCTGCTGCATACCCGTCAGCGTCGTCTCCATGGTTTTGAGCGTGTCGCGCTGCTGCCAAAGCAGGAGCGATTGCTGCTGCGCCTGCTGCACCGCGGCAATTTCGCCGTTGGTGCGCGCCAGCTCGTCCGCCTTTTTGGCGTTGCCAAGCTTGATGACCGCCGCCGTCACCGCCAGCACAATCGCCAGCGCGGCAAGCGGCAACAGTACCAGCCACGTTTGGCCGATGGCGGGCTTTTTCTTGACGCTCTGCTTGTAAGCGGTGTAAAAGTTGATGTTGTTGGCTATATTGCTCATGCACATATCCTCACAGCTCTATCAGGTTGCCCACGGCGCATGCGTATGCCGAAACGGGCAGCGGCGTACCGTCGGCGGTGCGGATGAACGAGCGCGCATCGGTCAGCGGCGCCGCGTTGACGTCGAACGCGGTCTTTAGCTGCGCGGGCAGCTCCGATTCCTCATCCTTCATGCCCGTCATGTAAACGTGCGTCACGGCGCTGTTGTTGTGCTCGGTGGCGTTGAACTGGATGACGGAGCTGATAAACCGCGCAATCTCGGCCATGCACGGCGGCGTGCCGCGCTCGGCAATCAGCCGCACGCTGTTGTCGAAATGGAACGCCCCGTTGACAAACAGCGCCGCCTTGGCGTTGCCGCCGTCCAAATCCAGCAGGATAAACGCGCCCTCCGGGCTGTCAAGCATGCATTTGATCAGCTTGATCTGTGCCGAAAGCGAGGTGTCGATGCAGGAAAGCGTCACCCCGCGCGCCTCAAACACGTTGATGTAGGCCGCGATCAGCTCCTTTTGCGCGGCGCAGATCAGCGCCGTGCGCGCGCCGTCCTTGCCGTTTTCGAGGATGGCATAATCGTACAGGAACGTCGATGCGTCGCCCACGTCGGTAAACTCGCCCGCCATCCATTCCAGCATCTGCTTGCGCTTCATCGGCGGCACGGCCACGCGCTTTTCGTAGATGCGGTTGGAATACAGGCAGATGCGCACATCGCGGCTTGCCTCCGCGGGCAGTTTTTTCATCAGCGATTCCACGGCGTACCCAAACGCCTGCTCATCGGTGATGACGCCGTTGATCAACGCGCCCGCAGGCATGGGCTCCGTGGCAAATTTGCGGATATCCGCCGCGCGCTCGGTTGCGGTTCCGTATACCGCGCTCAGCGATTCGTTGGCAATGCTGATGGAAGTTTTCATGTCAGTCCCCCTTTAAAGGCGTCGGGCTTTTTCAAAGCATCGTTCCGCCGATGGCGTCGTACATCGAGGTCATCGGCAGCATGACCGATACGATCACAAGCAGTATCACAACCGCCATGACCACAATCATCACAGGTTCAATCAGTGTCGTCAGCCGACCGAGCGCAATCTCGGATTCGTAATCGAACGAATCGGCCATGGAATTGAGCATGTCGTACAGCCGCCCCGTCTCCTCGCCGATGAGCACCGTGGCCGCCAGCTTGTTGTCAAACCCGTCGATCTGCCCGATAGCGGCGGAAAGCGGCTGTCCCTCGCGCACCTTGGCGATCATCCCCTTAAACTGGGAGGCAATGTAGGCATTGCCCACGGTATCGCGGGTGTTGTTGAGGGCGCTGATGATGGAGATGCCGCTGGAATAGCAGGTGCTCAAGGTCCTAGCAAAGCGCGCGGTATAGATGGTGCGCAGCAGTTTCCCCGCAATCGGAATGCGCAATTTCGCCCGATCGAACGCAATCTCCACCGACGGTATCTTTTTGAGCGCCTTGACGCCGATGATCAGCGCCGCCACGCCAACCAGCAGCAGCACCCACCAATTGGTCAAAAACAGGCTAAACCCCAGCATGAACTTGGTAATGCCCGGCAGCTCCGCGCCGATGGATTCAAACAGCTTGAAAAAGCGCGGCAGTATCAGCAAAAACACCACCAGCAGCACAACCACCGTAATGCACGCCAGCACCATGGGGTAGGTCATGGCGGAGCGCACCTTGCGGTTGAGGCGGTGGGAACGGTCGTAATGCTCCGCCATGCGGATGGCGGTGGTATCCATGGCGCCGTTGGCCTCGCTTGCGCGCATCATGCTGATCAATAGCTGCGGGAACGCCCTTGGCTGCAGCGCCATGGCCTCCGACAGCATGGAGCCCTGCCGCAAGGATCGGTAGAGCGATTGGTAGACGAGCTTGACGTTCTCCTTCACATCGCGCTTGGCCATGATGGAGATGGCGCGTATCAACGGCACGCCCGCGCCCAGCATCATGCCCAGCTCTCGGCAGAATTCCGATAGCTGCATGGCGCTGAGCCTGGTGCCCTGCTTTTGTACCGATACCTCCTCGCAGGTGGTCAGGTACATCTTTTGGGCCATGAGCTGCTCGTGCAGCGCGTTTTTATCCGTCGCCTGCATCTGCCCGCGCGTGGGCTTCCCGTCCAGCGTCGTTGCCTTAAATTGATATAGCGGCACGCACGCACCCCTTCCCGCCGTCCATCGGCTCTGAACTATTCCATCCGCCTTGGGCACAAGGCCCCTGTTTGTAAACCACCTTTGCCCTTGGCCGTGTTACAGCCAAAATGTCCCCAGATACCAGTTGAGCAGCGCTCCCCCGCACAGCAGCGACAGGTAAATCCCTGCGCTCAAAAACGGGCCGAACGCAAAATGATCCGTACGCGCCTTGCGCTTGGTCATCAGCAGGTACGCACCGTACCCGCCGCCGAGCAGCAGCGCAATGAACAGCCCCACCAGCATCCGTTGCCAGCCCAGCAAAAACCCCGCCGCCACGCACAGCTTGATATCCCCGCCGCCAAACCCCGTGCGGCGCACAACGTTGACCAGCATCATCGGCACGGACGCCGCCGCCAGGCCGATCAGGCGGGAAACGATGGGCACATCCCTTGTCAGCACCGCCGACAGCACCGCCACCACCGCCAGCGCAAGCACCAGCGAATCGGGTATCTCCTGCGTATCCCAATCGATCAAAGAAACCGTCATCAGGATGCACGCGGCCAAAAAAGCAATCAAAGCAGCATACGACATGCCATACGCCGCCCACGCCAATACAGCAAAAATTCCGCCCATCAGCTCTACAAGCGGATAGCGAGCGGAGATTGCGCCGCCGCAATAGCGGCACCGACCCCGAAGGGCCAGCCACGAGAAAATCGGCACCAAATCCTTGGCCGCCAGCGTATGCCCGCACTGCGGGCAAAACGAACGTCCCTTGGCTATGTTGATTCCCTTGGGGATGCGGTACACCAGCACATTGCAAAAGCTGCCTATGCAGATGCCCACAAGCCAAAGGTAACCATAAATGATCGTGGTCAGCAATACGCGCATGTCGTGGGAAACCTTCCCAAAGTGCGGCCGTAGCCGTTTATTTCCGAGCGGGAGCGGCGGAACCCGCCGCCCCCGCGGGATTGCGTCAGTGTGTTAATCGGCGCACGGGTTACGGTGCGACCGTAAACTTCTCCGCGGCCGTTGACGAATACGTCACTGTTTTACCGCTCGCGGTCTCAAATACAAAGCCCGTCACCGCGCCATCCGTTACCGACGGCTTGGTGGTAAAGCTGCCGCCAATCGCCGCTAGGTCAATTGTCGCGGTGGCTTGCGCCTCGCTCATTTCACCTGCAATAGGCGTCGCCGCGTATGCTTCCGAGGTGATCGTCTGCGCGGCCAGCAGGATGGTGCGGCCCTCCACCAGGGCGGATTTGTCGTTGGCCTTGTCGATCCACTGTACCATGGACGGGATCATGATCGCCGCGAGGATGGCCAGTATGACCAGTACCACAATGACCTCAACCAGCGTAAAGCCTTTTTTGTTCAATCTGCGTTTCATGTAACCTGCTCCTTTATTCATCGTAATTTGTTCAAATTGTGTATTGCATCGTGTATCGCGTCTCCACGGTTACATGCTGTCACATCGATGTAACAATTACAAGTAAATTGTCGAATGTTACACCATCATATTTCGTCGTGACCCTAAAACGGGCTTGCGACGTTCAAATCGTACGTCCATGTAGAGTTGGCGGGCGTGCCCGTGCGCCTGTCGGATACCATGCCGTCTGTTACAACGCCCTCCGTGGTGCGGTCGTACGTTTGGGTATCAAAATTGTAGCGGTACACCTCCACGCCCGTCGCGCTCGCGGCGCCGTAGTTGGTCGTGGTAAAGTACAGGTCGTAGCGGTTCCTGTTGGTTGCGGATTTGGCAATCGTCCAGGAAACGTTGTTTAAAAACGCCTTCTGCTCCGCCGTCATCTGCTGCGCAATCAGGTATGCGTAGGAGCCCGCCAGCCCCGTCTGCACGCCGTCGATCTTGCCGCCCACAAACGGCTGTGTCGCGCCCAGTTCCTGATAGCCCGTGGGGTTCTGCGCCTTTTGCAGCAGAGAATCCAGGCTGGAAAACACGCTGCTTGCCGCGTACGACTGCGAGCCGTTGATGTTGTACGTTTCGGGGTGGCAGGCGCCGTCGGCATAGCTGCAATAGACAACCGTAACCCCTTCCAGCGTGTAGCTCAGGTGCGCCACGGCGGCAACGGGCCTCGTGGCAATCACGCCCACCGTCCCCGCCACATCCGCAAGCGCCAGCGTTTCCGCGGCGGTGACGGCCGCGTTGGCGCCATCGATAGCGTAGCGCTCGCTCAAAATCGTCTGCGCGGCCAGCACGCAGGTGCGGCAGCCCACGATGGCGGTTTTGTCCTTGGCGCGCTGAATCCAGTTGACCATGGACGGGATGAGAATCGCCGCCATGATGGCCAGCACCACCAGCACCACGATGACCTCCACCAGCGTAAACCCGCGTCGATTGTCGCTTCCCGTTCGTTTCATGGCGTCCTTCTTCTTCCTCTTGGTCGGTTGCATATCCCTGTCGGCTTTCGGCGCTGTTGCAACCATCCGCGCCGCCGTGTTACAATACCCGTGTCAAACAGTAAACATCATCAGGAGGAACCCCCGCATGCGCAATCAACGCGGCGTCGGCCAAGCCGAAATCGTCATCACGATGCTGGTCATCTGCGTGCTGGTCGCCGTGGTTGCGGCGGGCTATCTGGCCATCGAAAACCGCGCCGAGCGCAGCGCCTGTGAAACCAGCCGCACGCTGATTGCCCGCCTGTACAACGCGCACCACGCGCTGGACGCCGATTGCACCCTGCAGGAAGCCCTCAACGGCGAGTGCGACGGCTTTGCCTCCCTGACCAACGGCCACCTCACCTGTCCCTCGGGCGCTGCGTACACCGTTTCGGACGACGGCGTCATCCTGTGCGACCGCCACGGAGAATAGCCCGTTTCGTTCAAGCAGCCGTCAGTCGCTCAGCGCCCGGCGAAGCGCATACACCGAGAAGCCGCCGTTGACCGTGCCCACGGAGGCGGACGTATCGGAAGCCGTCACCGCCACCATGTTGAAGCTCATCGGCGCATCGAACGCCACATCGATAAACTGATACTGCCCCTCGATTGCCGTAAACGAGTGCACCTGCACCCATTTCCTGCCGTTTTCACGCACCCAAACCTGCCACGGCACACTGAACGGCTGTCCCTTGACGGCCGTTTGCCTGCTGACCACCGAAAAGCCCTTGCAATCCTTCACCATGGCGGAAAAACGCTTGGGGTTGGTCGTGCACGCCTTGGTTAGCCTTGCGCGCCCCGAAATCTTGGAGGTAAACACGCTGCCGTTGCCGACGGTAACGGTGCACAATAGCTGCGCATCGCTGTTTTCGGGCCGACCGATGATATTGACGCTGTAATAGCCCAGCTCCGGATCGTACTGCACGCTACCCGCCGTCACCGTGCCGTCGGCGGCCACCGTGGCCACGCCCGCATCGGTGGTGCGCCACGACACGGAACGCTTGCCAAAGTTGTATTCGGCAAACGGCGCGCCCGAAAGCGCCAGCGTTTCCCCATAGTCGAGCGTCGCCGTCTGCAACACCACCGCGCCGCAGGTGATATGCGCCGCATCGGACACCTGCGTAAAATCGGTCACGCCGCAATCGGTCAGGTTGATCTCCGTCAGCGGCAGCGCCTTAAGGGAAGCAAGGTTGGTTACGCGGTTGCCCGTTAAATCCAGCGCGGTCAGCGCCGTGCACGCCGCAAGCGGCGACACGTCCGTAACCCCGCAGCGAATCAGCTTCAGCTCTGTCAATTGCGGCAAGGCCACATCGAACAGGTTGAGAAACAGCGCGTGGGATATCGTCAGGTGCGTGATGCCGCCCAGCGCGTCAAACCCGCCCGTGATCCTGCCGCCGTAGAGGGCGAGCGTATCCAGGTTGGGAAAGTTTGCCACGTCCGCAAGCGACATCTCCGCGCATGCATACACGCGGCTGCCCTGCGTCACGGTATCCGCCACGGGATCGTAGGCGTACTCCGCATCGCGGGTGCGGCAGGCGGCGTTGCCGAAAAAATACAGCGACGTCACGTTGGCCAGATCCGTTGCAAAAATATCGCCCTCGGGGATATCCAGCATGGAGCGCACGCACGCTTCAAACTGCTTGTCCGCCCACTCGACCGCCGTCGTTTCCGCCGTCCCGGCCGTCTCCGCGCCGACCAAAGCCGTCGCCGTTGGCAGCGCCTCGGGCGAAACGGTGGCGGGCTCCGCCTGCTTGCAAGCGCCGCATAACAGCACCAGCGCGCATAGCCCCGCCGCCGCCATGGTGCGCGCCCCGCGCCGTGTTTGCATTTCCATACGCATCCTCCCGCCAAGTGCTTTGCGCACCGCATGTCCGCCATCTTGTGTTACATTGTGACAAATAGCGATAAATTTCACCATATATAGTTTAACAGATCACTGCATAAAACACAAGATATATCCATCCGCTTCCATGCGCGCGGCACAGATTGTGGTAGGTGTTGCACGTTGCCATCCTGCGCCGACGCCGCAGCGTTGACCGCTGTGTCATTCGGAGCGCGTGCTTACGTTGTCATCCTGCGCACACATTTACGTTGTCATCCTGAGGCAAAGCCGAAGGATCTGTCCCGCCGCAGCGGACGCGGGAAACGTTCCTCGCTGACGCTCGGAAAGGTTCTTCGGGCTGTGGCCCTCAGAATGACAGCGTTGTTTTTGTCATCCAGAGGTGAAGCCGCAGCGTCGCCCGCCATGTCATCCCGAGCACATTCTTGCGCTGTGTCATCCTGAGGCGAAGCCGAAGGATCTGTCCCGCC
>CAZRIT010000048.1:0-14828 GCA_964600225.1 uncultured Oscillospiraceae bacterium
TGTCATCCTGAGCCGACGCCGCAGCGTCGCCCTGAGGCGTCCCCCGCCGAAGGGGGCTTGGCGAAGGATCTGCCCCGCCGCAGCGGACATATGAAGCGGGGTACGTTGCTCCCTGACGGGAGCAAAGATTCCTCGTCGCTATGCTCCTCGGAATGACAGGTGAGAGGGCTTTGCCGATTGGAATGACAGGTGAGAGGGCCTTGCCGATCGGAATGATAACCACATTCCGTGTCATCCTGAGCCGACGCCGCAGCGTCGCCCTGAGGCGTCCCCCGCCGAAGGGGCTTGGCGAAGGATCTGTCCCGCCGCAGCGGACGCATACGCAATGGCGACTGCGATCATCACAAAGGCTGCACCGTACGGTGCAGCCTTTGCTTTTCTTTTTTCGGAGGTTGTTTGTGGGGAAACCGTTTCCGATTGGTTACTTGATGATGCCAAAGCCGGTCAGCAGCACGACAACCAGCAGGACGGGCGCAATGTACTTAACCATAAAGAACCATACCTTGCCAATGCGCGCGTCGAGCGTGCCGTTGTTGCTGATGGCCTTCAGGGCGTTGTCCTTCTTCCAGAAGTACACGATCATGATGGCGGTGCACAGCGCGATCAACGGGTACGCAATCTTGCAGATGAAGTTGTCGTACAGATCGAATATGCCCATGCCCGCGATGCTGAAGCCGCCCCACGCGCCAAAGCCCAGGCTGACGGGCACGCCAAAGACGAAGCAGATGATGGTGGCAATGATGGAGGCCTTTTTGCGGCTCATCTTGCCCTTGCTGCGCTCGGTCATGAACGGCACGCAGATCTCCAGGATGGAGATGGAGGAGGTCAGCGAGGCAAACAGCAGCAGGATGAAGAACAGGCAGCACAGGAAGCTGCCGAGCGGGAGCTGCTGGAACAGCGACGGCACCGTGATGAACAGCAGCGATACGCCGGATTGCGGGTCTACGCCGAACGCAAACGCGGCGGGGAGGACGATGAGGCCTGCCAGGAAGGCAACCGCAAAGTCGGTGAACACGATGGCAGCCGTGGACTTGGGCACGTTCTCGCTGTCGCTGAGGTAGCTGCCGTAGACGACCATGCCGGTGGTGCCGACGTTGAGGGAGAAAAACACCTGCCCAACGGCCGCGGCCAGCACGCCGAACGTGATCTTGGAGAAGTCAGGCTTGAGATAGAACTCCACGCCCTTGCCCGCGCCCGGGAGCGTGAGGGCACGGACGACCAGAACGAGCAGGATCACAAGCAGCGCGGGCATGAGGATCTTGTTGGCTTTTTCAATGCCCTTTTTGATGCCGCCCATAACGATCCACATGGTCAGCAGCAGGAATATGATCTGGAAGATGATGGGCTGCCAGGTCTGACCGATGAAGTTGCCCCAGAAGGCGCCCACGGCATCGGGTGCGGTGTTGGCCAGCGTGGTAAACGACGTAAAGATGTAGTACAGCATCCATCCGCCGAATACCGCGTAGTAGGACAGCGCCAGCACAGCCGAGAAGATGCCCAGATAGCCCATCCACGCGAATTTGCCGCTGATCTTTTTGTAGCTGTCCACGGCATTGGCGCGTCCGTTGCGGCCGATCAAAAAGTCAGCCAGCAGCATGACGGCGCCGACGATGAGCATGACGATGATGTACACGAACAGGAATGCCGCGCCGCCGTTGGCGCCTGTCATATAGGGGAACTTCATGATGTTGCCGAGACCGACCGCCGAGCCGGCGGTGGCGAGGACGAAACCAAAGCGACCACCCCATTGCTCGCGCTTGGGCTTTGCTACCTCTGCTGGTTTGTTGGACATAAAAACGCCTCCCTTTTTTATTCACGTCGGGCGGCAGAGCAGCCGCCCGCATGTGTCTTGGTGTTACAGCGCTTGATACAGCGCAATGTACTCCTCGTCGGTCAGGTCGCGCTTGAGTTCCAGCGCCAGCTTTTTGACCGCGCCCAGCAGCTTTTTTGACAATTCCTTATCCTCGATGGGCGCAAGCCCCAGCCGCTCGTTGACCAAAGCAATGTTGGCGTTGCCGCTCTTTTTGCCGATGTAGATGTGCGGCGCGCTCTGCCCCGTCATGGTCCACATGTACGGCAGCATGATGAGCGGATCGACGTCCTTGGCGGATTTCCAGTAGCCCACGGGCAGGCCCGTTTCCCACCCGAACAGCCGATTGCCCACGACCGCCTTGGTGTTGGGCACGGGCTTTTGGGAGCGCACCTCCACCTCGTGCGACAGATCCAGCAGCTTGTCGGGGCGTACGCCCGTATCCTGTCCGTACAGGCACAGCAGGCTCATGACCAACGGCTCCAGCGGGCAGCTTCCCGCGCGCTCGCCGATGCCGTTGACGGTGACGTGCGCGCAGCACGCGCCCGCCTTGAGCGCCGCAATGGTGGTGGCCACCGACTGGCCAAAGTCCTCGTGGAAGTGCGCCTCAATGGGCTTGCCGACGCGCTTGAGGAGCTGTTTGACCGTGTAGGCAGCGCCCTCGGGCGAGAATGCGCCGAACGTATCGACCAGCGCGATGGAATCCACATGGCCGCCGCCGTTGATGATGGCGTTGAGGGTGTTGCACAGAAAATCCAGGTTTGCGCGCGAGCCGTCGGCAGGGAAGAAGGTGACCTTGAGCCCCAGCTCATGCGCAAACGCCGTGGTTTCGCAGGCTACGCTGATGGCCTTTTCCACAGACCAGCCGATGCCGCTTTTGAGCTGCTGCTCGCTGCCCGGCACCTCCGCCAGCACGCCGTACACGCCGCAGTCCTTGGCAAGCTGCATGTCGCTTTTGACGTTGCGCACAAAGCAATAGATCTTGGCCTTGAGGCCCAGCTCGCAGATGGCCTTGATGGCGGCCGCGTCCTCCTCGGAGGCTGCGGGGGTACCCGCCTCGATGCGGTGCACGCCCGCGGCATCCAGCTTCTTGGCGATGGCGATTTTGTCTTCCTTGTTGAAGACGATGCTCGGCTCCTGCTCACCGTCGCGCAGCGTGGTATCCAGTATTTCGATTTGCTTGGGGAACGCGTATTCGTCGGTGACGTCCTTGGCGTAGTTGGCGGGCGCTACCCACCATTTGCCTTCCTCTTTGAATCCCATGGTGAAAAACTCCTTGGGCGCTTGGCCCCACTATGTATTTGTGCAGATGCGTCATTCGTACATCACGGGCAAACGACGCTTATCCTTCTAAAACGATGCGCGCATCGGCGATGGCGACGCGGTCTTGATATACGCGGCAAGGGTTGAGATCGATCTCGGCAATGGCGGGGAATTGCGCAATCAAAGCCGACAGCGTGCAAAGATACCGTTTGACGCCCGCACGATGCAGCGCCGCGCCGCGGAAACCGTTGAGAATCGGCGCGCATGTGAGCGAATCGAGCATGCGGTCGGCCTCCCGTTCGTCCACGGGGGCAAGGCGGAAGGCCATATCGCGGAACACCTCCGCGTATACGCCGCCCATGCCCGCCATGACCAAGGGGCCGATGCCCTCCATCCTGACGGCGCCGAGTATCATTTCAAACCCCTCGGCCAGCATGGGCTGTACGGTCAGCAGCGCGTCGGGGTCGAGGGAACGCAGCTTGGGCAGCATGTCGTCAAACGCTTCCGAAAGGGCTTCGGCGTTTTGCAGGTTCAGCCGCACGCCGCCGACGTCGGATTTGTGGGTGATGACAAGGGAGTGGAGCTTGAGCGCCACGGGATAGCCCATGGCCTCCGCCGCCGAAAGGGCCTCGTCGTGCGTTTGGCAGAGCTTGGGCACGGCGACGGGCAGGCCGCAAAGCGACAGGAGCGTTTTGCTGTCCGATTCGGTCAGCGCGCGCTGTCCCTTGCGCGCGGCAAGGAACGCCTGCACCGCGTCCGTTTGCGCGGGGGAGAGCGCCGCAACCGCAGCCGACGCCGTGATTTGGCGCGATTTGGCGTGCGCCGTCAGCGCGCCCACCGCCACGGCGGCGTCGTGCGTATCGTAAAAGCAGGGGATACCGTACCGCTCGGGCTTGAGCGAATACTTGGAAAAATCCGCCTGATTGCCCAGAAAACACGCCACGGCGGGCTTGCCTGCCGCGGTTACGGCGTCGATGAGCGCATCCTCGGGCAGCAGCAGGTGCGCGTTGAGGGAGAAAAAGCCCAGCAGGATATCGTATTCGTCCGAGCGCAGCAGCGTTTCCGCCGTTATGCCATAGTTGTGCGGGTCCAGCGCGACAGAGGACAGATCGACGGGGTTGTTGAGCGGCACGCGCCGCCCGAGGGCGTTGGTAACGGCCTCCGTCAGCGCCGCCGACGGGGCGGATAGCTGCACGCCCAGCGGCTCCATGGCGTCCACGGTCAGTATCGAGGGGCCTGCCGTGTTGGTCACCAGCACCGTGCGGTTGCCCTCGGCGGGCTTGGCAATAGAGAGGGCTTTGAGCATGACGGCTATGGAGCGGCAATCCTCCGCCTCCAACAGGCCGTACTGGGCAAACAGCCCGCGCATCACGCGTTCGGGCTGCGCCGCGGCGCCCGTGTGCGACAGCGCGGCGTGCATGCCCACGCTGCTCTTGCCATCGCGCAGCAGCACGATGGGTTTCAAGCGGTTGACCTCGGCAGCGAGCTGCAAAAACGCCGTCAGGTTTTTGACGCCTTCAAAGCTGACGCCGATGGCGCGCGTGGCGGGATCGGCCGCAAAATACCGTAACAGGGAGATGGCGTCTACCACGGCCTCGTTTCCGAAATCCGCCCAGCAGGCCAGGCCGCAGCGCTGATCGCGCAGGGCGTCCAGTATCGCCATGCCCACGCCGCCCGACTGGCTGATGATGCTCACTGTGCCGCTTTCGTGCGCGCCCGGCAGGAAGGTGCCGTTGAACCCGTCGCGTGCGTTGATAAAGCCGATGGTGTTGGGCCCCAGCAGGGTGATGCCGTGCGTTTGGCAGAAGGCGGCCATCTCGTTTTCCATGGCGGCGCCCTCGGCGTCTGCCTCCTTAAAGCCCGCGCTGATGACCACCACGTTCTTTATGCCAACGGCCGCGCATTCCTCCAGCACGCCCAATACGCGCTGCCGCGCCACGGCGATGTACGCATGCGTAACGGGCGCGGGCAGGGCCAGAACGGACGGGTAGCACGGTTGGCCGAACAGCGTTTGATAATGGGGGTTGACGCAATAGACCGTGCAGGACGAATCCGCATGGATGCTTTTGTACAGCCCGCTGCCGATTTTGCCCGCCTCTTCCGTGGCGCCGATGATGGCGACGGAATCGGGTGCAAAAAAAGCGATATCGGGTGCCAATGCCTGCTTCATGTCTGTTCCTCTCATTCGTGCGGTGGACAATGCAACTTGGTAGGGGGGTGACACAACAACCTGAAAAACGGCGGGCAAAACGCAATTGTGATGAAGAATCTAATCTTTGACACACTCATGATACAATATGTGCACGACCTTGTCAATCGGATTATTAAGCGAAAGAAAAACCGATTTTCTTGCGGAATCGGCTCGCAGCGGGTAGCGAATGGGGCATGCGCGCCGCGACGCCCGTACGAATTGTAACGAATATGCGTGAAAAACACAAATAAACAGGGAAAAATATATAAAATGAAAGCGACCGATGTATCGAGAATATGTTTTCTGAACATTATAAAACCGATTGACAACCATAGAGCGGCGGGATATACTGAACTTGTCACATCACGGGCAACAGCATACAGCATCACGAAAACATGAAAGGTGGAATTGTTATGGACTACACTTTCTCCGACCGTATCCAAAACGTGAGGCCTTCCGCCATCCGCGAGATTCTCAAGGTGATTGCGGCGGACCCGACGATCATTCCGTTTGCAACGGGCAGTCCGTCCACTGAATCCATCCCTGTCAAAGAGGTGCACGAAATCTGCGAGTACATCTTTGCCAATTGCCCCATTGAAGCGCTGCAGTACAACATCACGGAGGGTCATCCGCCGCTGAGAGAGCTGACCAAGCAGCGCCTGAAGAAAATGTTCAACGTTGGGCGTGATTTTGACGAGGTCATCATCACCACGGGCGGCCAGCAGGGCCTGGAGATGACGCCCAAAATCCTGTGCAACCCCGGCGATACGGTTTTGATGGAAAACCCCACGTTTGTCAGCGGCATCAATGCGTTTAAGTCCAACGGCGCGCATGTGGTGAGCCTGGATATGGACGAGGAAGGCATCAAGCTCGATCAACTCGAGCACGCCATCAAAAATGAGCATAACGTGAAGCTGTTGTACCTCATCCCCAACTTCCAAAATCCCAGCGGCAAGACCATGAGCGGCCCGCGCCGCAAGGCCGTGTACGATATGTGCGTCAAGTACGGCATTATTATATTGGAAGACAACCCCTACGGAGAGCTGCGTTTCCGCGGCGAGGATATCCTGCCCGTCAAGGCGCTCGACGACGAGGGCATTGTCATCTATAACGGCTCCTATTCCAAGATCATCTCCGCGGGCATGCGCATCGGCTTCCTCTGCGCGCCGGGGCCGCTGATGCAAAAGCTGATCGTGGCCAAGCAGGTGGGCGATTGCCACACCAACATCTTCTTCCAAATCGTCACCCAACACTTTTTGACCGATTACGATGTGGATGCGCACATCCAACGCATCCGCAAGATCTACCGCGATAAGTGCGACCTGATGCTGGGGCTGATGGATGCGCATTTCGATCAGCGCGTACAATATACCAGGCCCGACGGCGGGTTGTTCCTGTGGTGCACGCTGCCCGACGGCTACGATACCATGGTGCTTGCCAGGGAAGCGGTCAAAAAGGGCGTGGCGTTTGTGCCGGGCTGCTCGTTCATGGCAGACGACACCGCGCCCTGCTCCTCCTTCCGCCTGAACTTCTCTACCCCGTCGGACGATCAGATTCGGCGCGGCATCCCGCTGCTGGCGGAAGCGATCAAAGCGTTTATCAAATAACAACATACAAGAGGGAAAAATAACATGCTCAAACCCATTATCAACACCGCAAAACCAAAGCTTCGGGTCATCGGCTACTGCTCGGGCTCGGGCAACACGCTCTGGCGGGCGTACGAAACACAGCTTGCCATGGAACAAACGGCGGAGGGCTGCCCGTTCGAGGTGGTGGCGATCTTTGCCGACAACCCCGAATCCAAGGCCGTTGCCACCGCCGAGCAGTACGGCATCCCGTGGGAATCCATCGATATACGCAAATACTATGCCGATCGCAACGCCCCGCTGAAAGACAGGGAGCTAAGGAAGCAATACGATGCCGAGGCCATGAAGCTATTGGAAAAGTACGATGCCGACGCCATCCTGCTGGCGGGCTATGTGTGGGCGACCACCGATGTGGTGCTGGATAACTACCTGGTCATCAACGTGCACCCCGCCGATCTGGCCATCCACGGCCCCGACGGGCGCCGCCTGCTGGCGGGCGCCAACGGCATCAAGGCCGCGTTTGACAACGGCATGGACTACCTGCGCGCCAGCGCGCACATCGCTACCAAGGAGCTCGACGCAGGGCCGCTCCTGGTGCGCTCGCCCAAGGTGCCCGTGGACTACACGCTGCATGAGGATTACGATACGCGCTTCCGCCACTACCTCAAGCTGGTCAACGAGCAAAGCCGCATGATCGGCTCCCGCGTGCTGCTGGAGCTGGCGCTGGGCAACTTCGCCGTGGACGACGACAACAGGCTCTACTACAAGGGACAGCCCGCGCCCGACGGCCTGACCATTGAGGACTGGGAGGAAAACAAGCCCAAGTTCCTGCGCCATCCCGAAAAGCTGCTGTATCCCAAATCCGTGGCCATCGTGGGCGCTTCCGCGCGTCCCGGTCTGGGCAACGCCGTGGCCAAGAACATGATGAACATGGGTTATCGCGGCAAGGTCTATGTCGTCAACCGCTCGGGCGAAAGCGTGTACGGGTTCCCCGCGTACCAAAATGTATCCGACATCCCCGATGAGATCGATATGTGCGTCATCGCCGTGCCGTCGTCGGGCGCGCTCGCCGTACTCGAACAGTGCGGCAGGAAGGGCGTCCCTGCGGTCACCTGCATTACGGCAGGCTTCCGCGAAATCGGCGGCGAGGGCGTGGAACGCGAAAAGCAGCTCATGGAGCTGGTCAACAAATACAACATGTCGCTGGTCGGCCCCAACTGCATGGGCGTTGCCAACACTGACGATAACGTGCGCCTGTGCGCCAACATGCTGGAGGACGTCCCGCCCGTGGGACATGTGGCGTTTTTGACGCAATCGGGTGCGCTGGGCGCAAGCCTCATCGACTTTGGCGACGAGCTGGACGTGGGCTTCTCCATCGTGGTATCGCTTGGCAACATGGCCAATATGAGCCCGTGCGACCTGCTGCCGCTGCTGGAGGCGGATGCAAACACGCGCATCGTATGCATGTATATGGAGACCATCCCCGAGCCGCATCGGTTCGAGCGCGTCATGAAAAAGATGACCAAGCCCGTTATCATCGTCAAATCGGGCCGCACGGCCGCGGGCGCAAAGGCGGCGGGCTCCCATACGGGCAGCCTTGCCGGCAACGACGACGCGGTGGATGCGCTGCTCAAAAAGTGCGGCGTCATCCGTGCCGAAAACCTGGAGGATGCGTTCCTGCTGGCTTCCGCCATGTCCAAGATGCCGCGCATCAAGGGCAACCGCGTGGGCATCGTTTCCAACGCGGGCGGGCTGGGCACGCTGACCACCGATGCGCTCTCCCAGCACGGCTTCGTGCTGCCCGAGCTGGATATGGAAACGCGCGAGAACCTGGCCAAGCAGCTTCTGCCCGAGGCGTCCACGCATAACCCGCTGGATCTGGTCGCCCCCGCACCGCCCGGCCACTATGCCGTTGCCGCACGCACCATGATCGACAGCGGGAACTATGACGCCATCATCGTGGACTGCGTACCGCCCGCTACCATCGATACGGGCGACGTGGCGCAGGCCATGATCGAGATCCTGCGCGATTCGCCCATCCCGATCTTCACCTGCTTCTTTGGGCCGACGCTCGGCGCGCCCGGCAGGGCCGTGCTCAAAAAGGGCGGCATTCCCACCTTCCTGTTCCCCGATCAAATGGTGCGCGTGATGCGCTACATGGTCGAACAGCCCGCCGCACAGGTGCAGCCGTACGACAGCGCTGTGCCCGTCTCGGTGCGCGCCGCGGCAGGCAGGCTCATTGCGGAAAGCCCCGTGGACGCCTACATGGATATGGACAGCTGCTTTAAGCTGCTGGATTTGTACGGCATCCCCATGGCCGGGTATGTGTATGTGCAAACGGCGGCGGATTTGGATCATGCCGATTTGACCTACCCCGTCGTGGCCAAGATCGACCATCCCGAAATCCTGCATAAGTCCGATGCGGGCGGCGTGCGCCTCAACATCCCCGATGAGGCGGCGCTCAAAAAGCTGTTTGCCGAGTGGCAGGTTAAGTTCAAGGGCCTGCGCGGCGTGCATGTGCAGGAGCAGGTCAATGGCACATTGGAGATGATCATCGGCGCAACCGTGGATCCCGCGCTGGGCCACAGCATCCTCACGGGCGTGGGCGGCACGCTGGTGGAGCTCATCCGCGACGTGGCGTTTGGGCATGTGCCGCTTGCGGATACCGATCCCGATCGCATGCTCGGTTCCCTCAAGTGCGGCAAGCTTTTGACGGGCTACCGCGGCAGCAAGCCCGCCAACGTGGAGGAGCTCAAACGCATCATCATGCGCGTCAACAGGCTGCTGCTGGACTTCCCCGCCATCTGCGAAATGGATATCAATCCGTTGATATTCGATGAACGCCGCAACGGCTTCTACGCCGTGGATGCGCGCATCAAGCTGTCCTGACGGCAGCGGACAACCACGCACAAAAACGGCGGCCGTAAGGCCGCCGTTTTTCATATATTTCTTTTCTTACTCTTTTTGAAAAAAGAGTAACAGAAAAACTTCGGAAATATTGTGATACAGAGACCATTCGGCAAGGTGTCATTCCGAGGGCTGCAGGCGTTCCCCGTGTCATTCCGAGGGCCGCAGGCCCGAAGAATCGTCCCAAGCGTCAGCGGGGAGCCCGACCGTATGGGCGGGGCGAGAAGGCGTCTATCGGGCGCTGTTGTCCAGCAGGGAGACGGAGGAGACCTCGTCGAATGCCAGCAGCGCCTCCACAAGCTCGTTGCTTTTCGCCTTCATTTTCAGCTCAATGATCATATCCATACCGTCCCGCGTGACGTTCTTGGAGCGCACCTTATAGGCGATGGCGGGGTTGCCGTTCAGCGTTTTGCAAATCTTGCCCTCGGCATTCCTGTCGGTGGCGTTGATGGCAAGGATGAAGGATGCCTTTTTGATCGGCAGAAGTTCAAAGACGATGATGCCGATCGTTGCCACCACCGAAGTGATGACAGCCAGTTCGTACAGGCCCGCGCCGCAGATGATGCCCAGCCCGATTGACCAGAACAGAAACATCAGATCCAGCGGATCCTTGATGGCGGTGCGGAAGCGAACGATGGAGAGTGCGCCCACCATGCCAAGCGAAATGGCAAGATTGGTTTGCATGGCCATGACGATGCTGGCGGTGATGACGGCGGTAATGACCATGGAGACGCCGTAGTTTTTGTTATAGAACGCATTTTTTGTAATGAACTTGTACACCATGTGGATGTACATGGCCAACACATACGCCACGCCGAGCGTAATCAGGATTTTTTTGATGGAGATGGCGTTGTTTGCAAGCATCTCCAGTACGGAATCCTTAATAAAATCGGTAAAAGACATCGTATCCCCCTTATATGGCTCTTGAGTAGCAGTATTTTGAAAATGCGGTTCGCTGCAGGGTTTCAATTTCCAAAATGTCCATCAGGTATGTCGGCATCAGCGCGTCATACTTGACCTCCAAAATATGAGCGTCGACAGGCAGCAGCGGGAAGGCGTCGATCCGTTCCCTCAAAAACGCTGCGGGCTTTTGTACGCCGCGTATATTGCGGTCAAAGGTGATGCGCACGTTGCCGATTCGCTCGGTAAAGGCGGTTCGCTCATATTCCACAATGCTTTTGGGCAGCAGACCGAGCAACCGCATATCACACAGCAGCCCCGTCTTTTCCGATGACAAATCCGATCGAAAGTGCGGGATGCTCCCTTGCATCAGTTGACGACATTCGTCAAGCGAAAGACGCTCCGATTCCTTGCGCGTCATACCGCGGAGCTTGCTCTTCCGTTCCAGCTTGATAAAGTCCGTATTGTGGTTATAGATGCGGATACGGTATTTGCTGCGCCGATCGCTGCCATCGAGGTTTTCCGCATAGCAACTGTCGTTCGCATCGTCAAAGTACAGGCTGGTGACAACGTATGCATCGCCCGATTGATGCGCATCCGCTTTCATCAGCGGCGCAATCCTGCTGCGAATCAGCGCAAGCTGTGCATCGCATACAACAAACTTCCATTCGTGCCGATAGTTCCCGCTCGCCATCATTGCCTACTCCTTTTCAAAGATTGCCCGTATATGCACGGTATCGCCGTTGAGCGGAACCTCAAGCGTGTTGCCCGAAAGCAAGGCCGTTCCGTTTAACTCCCAGCCGACGGCACGATACCCCGCGTTGGCGTGCGCTTGCAGCGTGATCGGAAACGCGCGTACATACATGCCGCTCCAGGCGCCGTTTTGGAACGCGGGACGTACGGTATTGATCTGTATGCTGCCGCCGTCGGGGTCGCTGAGGGCGAGCGTTACCTCGGTTGTTGCGTTTTGGAAGCCAAAGTAGCGATTGATATACGACAGCATGTACGATAGCCGTCCGTCAAAAAAAGCGCGTACATCTTCGACCGCGTCCGTAAAGCGGGTGTTTGTAACATCCTCACCGTAGAAGCGGCGGTTGTTTGCGAGCATGGGCGCACTGAACTGCGATATGTACGCGTCAATGAACGCGTCCACCGATTCCTCGCGGTATACGGTGTTGCCAAGATCCATCAGGCGGATGCAGAACTGTTTGCGAAAGGCGTCGTTATCCAGCAAGGATGCAAACGCGGCGTCGTTTGCCGCAGTGTTGCGTATGGAATCCAGATCCGCAAGGTCGGCCGACAGCGCGCCGGAATTTGAATCAAACATCATGAGCCGCCAGCGCCCGTCCATCTGCGCGGCATCCTGTACGCGGTTGGATTGCCAATACGCGATATTACTGCTTGGCCAATCGCCGCATCGACCGATATAGATTTGTGAGGCGAAATAATCAATATAGCTGTCCATATCAAACTGCGTGCATGCGCTTTGGTAGTTTTGCTCGTTTGTCATGTCGTTGTCGGTGACATAGTCCCGTGCGGCATGAAGACGGAGGCGTCCTCTTTGGCTGCCTACTTCGACCAGGTCGTTCTTGACCATGCTGATATTCCCGATGCCGTAATGAAAGTCCGTATAAGCGTTGTCATAGCATTCGGTCAGATAATAGAGGCCCCAGTATTCCCCGTTGAGAAACAGTGCGCACGGCACAAAGTCCATCGTGGCAAAATGCAGCTCGCTTGCCAGCGTATGTACCATATAATCCTTTAGTTTTGTCGCGTCGTCGCCGCCGGAAAACAACGTCAGCTTTTGCGCAGAGTATCCGGACGGAAACACCGTGCCCGAAAAGGTGCCGGTTCCCGAGTATTCCGGACGGGCATAAAGATTCAGGGACTTTTCCGCCTTTCCGCGAGAGCCGCCGCCTTTGATACGAATGCCCGCGATTTGAGAGATGCACAACTGCCGATCGGCGTCAAAATAGTCAATCTGTGCCACGCGCTCCCATTCTCTGCCGTGATTATGGTAATTACCATCCCACCACCACCACATCATATTCTTTTCCAGGTTTTCCTCTTGGGCGGCAAATTCATCAAACGCTTTCCCTGTGGCATAGATGCCGCTTTCGTAACAGAACAGATCGTCGGGGTTCGCGGCAATGGAGATGACGCCAATATGCTCGTATGCGGGTTTTTCGTCAAAACCGACAAAATAGACAGCGCTGATCGTGTCGGAGCAGCGCTTCCCGCGCTTGTTATAGGACGCCGCCTTGATAACGGTGCACTTGTCCACGGGCGCTGTGGGAACGACATAGCCGGGATCGGTGTCGTTGGGGGAACCGTATGCTGCGATCAAATCCGAATAGAAGCCTGTTGACGTATCCGTCCGCAAGGAGAACACATTCTCGTTGGCGGTTGCATCCGCAATCAAAATCGGCGAAACGTACATAAGCGAGTCCGTTGTCGGCTCGCTGCCATCCAATGTGTAGTAGATTTGGTTTCGGCGCCGAGAGGAAAGCTCCAGTTCAAACGTGCCGTCATAGAACCCGGAGGGATGGGAAAACAGCACATCCTTGATGTCAACCATGGAATAGCGCCTGAAGGCGACGACACAAAGGATGAGAAGCAGCGAGAAAACAGCCAAGCCAACGGCTTTACGGTACTTCATGCACACCTCAGTACGGTTTGCGGTATAACAATAGCATTCAATTGCATGCCCCTAAAACCATCGAGCGATGCAAAACCACGCGTGAAAAAACACGTTCGATTGAGACGGAAAACAACAATTATACGCATTATAATATGTTTTTCGAGGGCGTGCAACCAATTTGTCGCTTTGATATGCGTCAGCTGTCGACGGAACGGATCCTTCGCCAAGGTCCTTCGGCGGGAAACGCCTCGGGCGATGCTGCGGCATCGGCTCGGGATGGCACGAAAGAGGTTGTTACTCTGAATGCCGCAGCTTTTCTGTTGTCATTCCGAGGGCTGCGGGCGTTCCCCGTGTTATTCTGAGGGCCGCAGGCCCGAAGAATCCTTACGGAATATCGGGGTCGGCCACAGCCGCGGCGGGCATGGCGCTGTATGCCACGGAAGGATCCAGCCAGTACTGCCGCGCCTCCGCCTCGGTCACCTGCATCAGGTTTTGCTTGCCGCACCAAAGCAATAAATCCAGCGTGCCGTTACGGTTGCCGTAATCGTCGCCGCGCTTGCTGATGTGCTGTATGTATTCCCATTTTTTATCTGCCATGCTTCACCGTCTCAACGCTTATTTTTTGGGGATCATTTCAGACATTGTGCGCCACGGGTGATATAATAATCCGAACGGATTCTAGCCGTGGGGAAAGTGGTAGACATTGTGCGCCAAGCACAATTTTGCCACGTTTGAGCTGAAATACCGATGAAAACTTGCTGTTTTCCAGTGCAAAAACCGCAATGAATCATCCTTGGCAGTATATCACCCGTGGCGCACAATGTCTACCACTTTCCCCACGGCTAGCGCGTCTCCCTTGTCCATCTCAAAAAGGTTTTGTGCGCAATCCCCAGCTGCCTGGCGGCGGCGCGGGCGGAGAGTGCGCCGTTTTCCCATGCCTGCGAAACCGCTGCAAAATGCGGCGGGCGCTCCATGGGCGCGCGACCGAAGCGGACGCCGCGGGCCTTGGCGGAGGCAATCCCCTCCGCCTGACGGCGGCGGATGAACTCCCGTTCGGTCTGGGCCACATAGCTCAATAGCTGCAGCACGATATCCGCAATGAGCGTGCCCGTCAGGTCCTTGCCGCGGCGCGTATCCAACAGCGGCATGTCCAGCACCACAATGGCTACCTGCCGCTGTTTGGAGAGGATTCGCCACTGCTCGATGATTTCCTCGTAGTTGCGGCCGAGGCGGTCGATGCTTTTGATGACGATGGTGTCGTCGGGGCGCAGCGTGCGCAAAAGCCTGCGGTAGGCGGGGCGGTCAAAGTCCTTGCCGCTCTGCTGATCGATGAACATGTTTTGCTCCTTGACGCCGAACGCGGCCATGGCGTCGAGCTGCCGATTGACGTTTTGTTCCTTTGTGGAAACGCGTATGTATGCATAGAGCATCCAACCTTCCTCCGATGAAATGATACACGCATTGTACGAAATGTGCGTGCGGGAATAAACAGGAAAAATTTACCATATCCCGATGCGGCAGGGATTGCCG
>CAZRIT010000049.1:0-14720 GCA_964600225.1 uncultured Oscillospiraceae bacterium
GGGGTTCGGGGGGCCGTAAGGGGGAAATCGGAATCCCCCTCGGCCCCCCGATATGCACCGTATGCGCCAAAGAACCGCATAACATCCAAACAGGCCATCCGACGATTCGGATGACCTGTTGATGCTTACGCTTCCATTCTGACAGGGTAAAATGCTTACAGCACGGGCGAGGTCCACTCGCCGCCGCCACCGCCGCCACCGCCGCCTCCGCCGCCGCCCGACGGACGCGAGATGCGCTTCTCGCTGATTTGCTCCTTCTCCACGAACCCGTATACGCCATCCAGCTCCACCAGATAGCAATCCTCCAAATCGTCCAGCACGCGCACGACCGTGTTCAGCTTCAGCTTTTTCAGTTCCTCGAGCATGCGGTAGTCCGCATAGAACGGCGTGTTGCTTTTTGCATATCCATCCCACTTGGCATACGCTTCCTCGGCAGCCATGCGCACCAGGCGCTTGGGCAGCTTGCCGATAACGCCTTCCGCCAGGACTTGGGCGTGCGTATCGTCAGCGTCGATGACCTTGATCTCATCGCCGCGCGCCGACAGCGCCAGATACGCCTCCGTCCCGTCGGCCAGCACCGTGCCGTCGCAGGGATAGGTGATCGCCGCCGCATCGGCCTCGGGCGCATCGGCTTCGGGCGCGTTGAGCATGCTTAGCCGCACTGCGCCGCCCGTGCTCGGGCGTACAAACAGGTGGATGTCGCCGCCGTCCGAGCCGCCGCCACCACCGCCGCCGCCGCCACCACCGCCGCCGCTGCCGCCCTGACGGATCTTTTTATTGCTGACGGAAACCGTCGCCGCATAGCACTTTTGCCCGTCCTCGCCCCACTCGATGTAGAGCGCGTGGGTCAGGTCGTCCTTTACGCTCAGCGCCGTGTTGAGCTTTAAGGTGGCAATGGGCTCCCCTGTCAGATAGGGGTTATCGAACACCTTGGTGCTCGACCTGGCATAGCCCGTCCATTCCGCAAAGGCGGCCGCGCCGTTTAAGCGGATGAAGCGCTTGCGCACCAGGGTATCCGTTCCCTCAAGGGGCACGATATAGTAATCCCCCTGCTCGCCCGTTACCCGCACGGCGTCCCCGCGCGACAGCAGCCGAAAAATCACGCCTGCATCGTCAATGCGCACGACGCCCATCTCGCCTTCAGGCTCGGGCGTGGGCGACGGCGTAGGCGCCGCGGTGGGTTCGGGCACAGCGGTCGCCTCCGTTACTGCGGGCGCCGCGCCCTGCGGCAGCAGCTCCCCCGCCGCATCGCAGCCCGTCAGGGTGCAAATAAGCAGCAAGCCTGTCAATAAGGTATATACTCGTTTCATATTGCGCGTCTCCCTCTCAGCCCTTGTAATCGGCATCGTACCTTGCGCCGTAGACATGGTGGATGATATCCCAGATATAGTTGTACGAGGCGGTCTTGGGCGCAAACGCATTGCGGTTTTGGTAGGCAATGTAGCCGATGCTGCGCAGAACCGTGCCGCCGTAGAGGGTGATCTGCTCACCCGCGGCGTCCTCGAGTATGATATACGGGCACATCGCCAGATCGGGGATGCACTGATCGTTATCAAAGCCCACCAGCACGTTGGTGTACTGCGTCATGCCGTTGACCAGCTTGAACACGGGGTCCGCCTCGCCGCGCTTGTAGGCAAAGTTCGACATGGTATAGCTCTTGCCCAGCACCAGCGGCTGCTCGCCCAGCAGGCTCTTCCACGCCACCGCGGTGCCGTATTCCACCAGATGATAGCCATGATACCCCGCCTCGCTCGTCAGCTGGTTCTTGGTAGCGGTGGATATGGAGGTGATCATGCGGATGCCCTTGTTGCCCGTGATGCGAATCGAGCTGCCCGCATACATGAGCAGGTCGTCCAGCGCCGAAATGCGCGTGGCGATGTACTTTCCCTCCGCCGTATCAAACGTCAGCTTCCACACGGTCATGCCCGTGGGATAGACGGTGTGCGGATCCGTGGCGGACGTGCTGTTGTACGAATAGGTCACCAGTGTTTTGGCCTCCCTGTCGGCCAGTATTGCGGTATATTGCGTGCCCGAAACGCTCAAATCGAGGCTGCCGTACTTCACGCCGTCAATCCACAGTTCGGGCGCGTCGCCCGTGCCCGCCAGATCGGCGGTGACAGGGAACGTCGCCCCGCCCTCGGTGATGGTGATGGCCATTTCGCCCACCGCGCCCCCGCCGTCGTTGGCGGTTGCAACGACCGTGACGGTGCCGATTTTGGTGGCGCTCAACAGGCCGCTTGCGCTGATGGTGGCCTCGCCCGTGCGGTTGGCGACGCTCCAGGTGTACGTTTTATCCTCCGCTGTGGCAGGCAGCACCGCGGCGCTCATCTGCAGCGTGCTTCCCTTTTCCACCGTCTTGGCGTTGCCCGCGCTTGTAACGGTAATCGACTCGACCGGCGTATCCTTGCTGGTAAACGCTTTGATGCGCAGGTTCCCGCCGTTGTTGACGCCCACGTCCTGCCAGGTGATGCCGTCGCTGCTGAAAAAGCTCTGCCCCGCGCTCGAATAGGAATAGAACCTGAGCCAGCCAATCGTATCGGTGGACTTATCCAGCGGAACCCAAAATGGCCAGCCATATTGGTGGACATTGCTGGTAAAGGTGACCACCGCTGCAAACTTGTCGCCCTTTTTGACGGGCACGGGCGCATTCAGCGGCACGGTATAGTAGCCGACATAGGTCGTTTTCCCGTTGGTCGTGGCGGCGGAAACGAGCGTGCCCGAGGCAGGGTTGGCCGCGTCGGTCGGGTTTTTGTAGATGCTCACGGAATAGTTGACGTCCGCATGATCGTCCAGCCAGAAGGATACGGCCTCGACTTTGCCGTTTTCCTGCGCGGTAAAGACGTTTGCAATCCTTGGTTGGGCGGAACGTATATGGACGACGTCTCTGAGGCTGGCGGTGCCATCGTACTGATAGCACAAATCATAGTTATCGGACGGCGCAAAATCCCATGCCCAGGCCTGATAGTTGCGCGAGGTCACCGCGACGGTCTCGTAGGACATGTAGAAATTACCCGCGTCGCCGTAGTCAGCGCCCCAGCTGTTGCGCACAATCCATGCGCCGTTGCCTGTTGGCGCGGCGTCGTTATAGGCATCGTAAAAATTGTCCGCCGCAACGGTGTCGTCCCAGCCGACGATGGTGACGGCATGGTTGGTGTAGCTCTCCTCGGAGCAATAGTAATACTTTCGATCGCCGACATAGTAACCCTTGTCAAGGTCATAACTGTAATCCTTGAAATAGCTATCGTCGTCTTCATAGTTGATGGTCACCGCGCCATAGGTCACGATGGCGTCCTTGATCACGTCACGGCCGCTGTCAAACGGGATGATCAGCAGGTTTTCCAGATGCGCCGCGTTCTTTTCAAACGCGTAGGCATACGGCAGGCCGCCGTCGCCCTGAATGCGTCGGGCATTGGCCGATCCATAGGCAGTTCTGGAGTCCTCCTGCATCATGCCCATGCGGGAGGCGACCGTTCTGGACGCGAAAAAGTAGTTGTCGCCGCTCCAGATATTGGCATCGGAGGTGTCGTTGCGGTCGCCGCCGAAGTTACCGAGCGGATCGTTATAGGTGCCGTCGGCCTTCTTGGCCCCCTTGTGGTGGAACCATACCAACTGCAGCTCGGCATAGTCGACGGAGGATGACGACGCAACCCCCTGCTTGATCATGCCAATCTCCGCCGCGGCAGCAATGGCGAGCGCCCAGCAGGTGCCGTGCGGATTCTGGTTGAGCACGGGCGGCAGGTTCGGCGTCATGTATGTATCGGCATCGACGGACGCGTTTCTGCTCCGTCGGCGCATGGTATAGCCCGGCACGGTGCGATCGATCGGGCGGTAGCCCGTGGGATAGCTCTTTTCCTCGCGCACCCAGCCACTGTCGCCCGCAAAGGGGCTGACGCGCAGCACGGGCAGCGCATAGTAGCCGTCGCCCATCGTCCACGCATCGGTAAAATCGAATCCCGCAAAGGTCTCCTGCTTGGTTCCGCTTGCCCACAGGATGCGCCTTGCTTTTGCGTCCGTGCCATCTACGGCATAACAATCGGTGATCGCAACGCCTTCGGCAGCGCGGCCGACAACGCTCCCGACGTCGGCATCGCCCGCCACGCGCCCGACGCTGTAGCAATGCGCAATTTCCGCTGCACCGTCCACGACGCCCGCAATGCCGCCCGCGCGCCGTTGGACGGTCAGCGCAGCGGCGTTGAAGCAGTTTTCGATCCGCCCGCCCGTAAGCGCGCCGACCAGGCCGCCCGTTGCGCCGTCGGCAAAATCGGTGGTAATACTGCCCGTTACAAAGCTATCGGTCAGCGTGCCGCCCTGCATATGGCCCACGATGGCGGCTGCGCCCGCATATGCTCCGTTCAGGCCGATGGAAACATCGGTCAGCGCAATGCCCGAAAGCGCCGCGCCGTCGGTTACCGAAAACAGCCCGAACCAATCGTTCCCGCCGCCGCCCGACAGCTTGGCAATGCCCTTGCCCTGCCCGTCGAACGCGCCCGCAAACGGGCTTGCCGCCGTGCCGATGGGCGTATATGCCGTTGTGTTCAAATCGATCGGCGCGATCTGCCGATAGTGCGCCTGTCCATACCGTATATCGCCGCCGTTGACCAGCGACGCAAGCAATTGCAGCTGTGCGGCCGTCTCAATCAGAAACGGCGCTTCCGCCGTGCCCTCGCCCGCAAACGCCTGCGGCGGGGCGGTCACCTCGATGCTGATGCTGCCGCTGACGCCGCTGTTGTCATTGGCTGTGGCAAACACCGTCACCGTGCCGATCGAAACGCCTTCAAGCAGGCCCTGCGCATCCACCGTGGCGCTGCCCGTGCCGTTTTCCACGCGCCAGGCAACCGTTGCATCCGTGGCGTCCTCAGGCGTGACGGCTGCCAGCAATTGCAGCGTGCCGCCGACAGCAACGCTCGCTGCCTCGTCGGCCGCCGTTACCGCAATACCCGTCACGGCCACCGCCGTGGGCGGCTGGTCGCCCGTCTGCGGGGGCTCCGTCGCGGGATCGGTTCCCGCACGGTCGGCGCCTGTCGGCACATCCGATTGCGCATCGGTCGGCGCGGTTCCCTCGGCGTCCGCAGGCCCGCCGTTTGCCGCAGGATCGGCAGGAGGCGGTGTTACGGGCTCTTCGGGCTCCGTTAAGGGCTCGGTCGGTTCGGTCGGATCAATCGGGTTGGTCGGGTTGGTCGGGTCTGCCTCGGGCACGGTCGGCTCCGCATCGGCATCCGCCGCGCCGCCTTGCGGCAGGAGAGCGTCCGTTTGCGGCGGTTCCTCCGCTGCAGCCGTCACCGTGATCAAAATGTTGTCCGCTTGTCCGCTGCCATCGTTGGCGGTTGCGGTCACCGTCGCCGTGCCTGCGGCCAGCGCTTCAATCAGGCCGTCGGCGTCAACCGCCGCCACCGATTCGTCGGAGCTTGTCCAGTCCAGCGCCTTGTTGCTTGCATTATCGGGCAGCACCTCGGCCGTCAGCGACAGGGTTTGTCCGATCGTCAGCGCCGCGGTCTTTTGCTCCTGCTCCGTTTCGGGCGCATCGGCAGTTTCGCCGTCGTCTGGCAAAACGATGGAAACGGACGTTACAGGCACGGGCTGTGCAGCCGCGCCGCCAACGTCCGACGCATCGGGCGCGGGCGCGCCGCCGCCCGTTTCGGCCAGCGCGGAAACGGGAACAACGCCGACAAGCAGCAACATGGTGAGCAGCAAAACAAAAGAACGTTTCACAAACATTAGGGAACGTTTCATAAATAAATAGCCTCCGAGCATGCTATGGAAAACCATTGTGTGCATCGGCGGAAACCGCAGTATGCTACTATATTTTTACCTGATTTTGACATGTTTGTCTCGCCTTTTTTCCATTATTTATACATTATTTATATATTTTTCACGGGCTTACGGCAGGGCCCGACCCATCCCGACGCCGTGCCGCACGCCGTTTTCCGCCGCACCTTGACGCAACCGCAAAATCGCTGTAAAATACGCTATTACTGTCCGTTTGACGGGATGGGAAAGGGAGGAAGCAACGCATGAAACGCAAAACGGGCCTGTTTGATCGGTCATTTTGGCAGGTCGTGCTGCCGCTGGCGCTGCCGATTGCGCTGCAAAACCTGCTGAGCAATTCCTTCCGCCTGGTCGACACCCTCATGATCGGCCGCCTTGGCGACGTTTCCATCGCGGCGGTGGGGCTTGCGGGCTATATATCGTTCTTTGTGGAACTGATCGGCTTTGGCCTGGCTTCGGGCAGCGCGGTATTTTTGGCGCAGTATCACGGCGCGGGCAACCGCCGCGGCATCAGCCGCACGTTCGGGGCGCTTTTGACGTTTACAGTACCCGTGGGCATTCTGTTTACGGTGATGACCATCTGCATCCCCGAACGCCTGATGGGGCTGTTTACGGACGACGCGCTGCTGATTGCCGAGGGCGTGCGCTACCTCAAATACGCGTGCTATTCTTACACGGCGCTGATGCTGAGCACCGCCCTGGGCATTACGCTGCGCTGCACGGAGAACGTGCGGCTGCCGATGTATGTCAGCGGCATGTGCGCGCTGCTAAACGCTGTGCTCAACTATACCTTTATATTCGGCCTGTTCGGGCTGCCCGCCATGGGCGTGGCGGGCGCGGGCCTGGCCACGGCCATCTCCTCGGCGCTAAGCCCACTGTTGATCATCCTGATTTCGATCAAAAAGCGCAACGTGCTGATCATGCCATTGAACATGCTGTTCGACCTGAAAGGGTTCCTCAAGCCCTTCTGGTCGCGCGCGCTGCCCGTGGTGCTCAACGAGCTGATGTGGTCGCTTTCCATCGTGCTCATCAACATGGTGTTCGGGCGGCTCGGTACGGATAACTACGCGGCCTTTACGGTGGTTCGTACGATTGAGAACATCGTATTTGTGGCATTTGTGGGCATCTGCAACGCCTGCAACATCCTGGTGGGCAAGAATATCGGCGCGGGGAAAATCGAGGACGCCAAGATGTACGCCAAGCGCTTCCTGCTGCTGGTGCCCGTGTTCGGCGTGACGCTGGGGATACTGATTGCTTTGCTGCGGGGCGCCGCCGTATCGCTGTTTGACCTGAGCGCCACCGCCGCGCACACCGCGCGCATGCTGCTGTTGATGTACGCCGTGGACGTGAGCATCCGCAACATCCCCTACCTGGGCGTGGTCGGCATATTCCGCGCGGGCGGCGATACCAAAACGGGGCTCTGGTGCGACGTGGGCGTGCAATACCTATTGGTGGTGCCCGTCACGGTGCTGTGCGGGCTGGTGTGGAAGGTGCCGTTCCTTTGGACGTATCTTGCTATGCTCATTGTGGACGACGTGGCCAAGCTTTGCATCGTTGTGCCGCATTTTGTCAAGATGAAGTGGATACGCCCCATTGCGGCCGACAAGTCCTTGCAAATGCTGGCGGATAGCGATATGCTGTCTTCATATGAACCGAACGCGTAAAACCGCACCCAACATACCGCTGCGGCCCATTGCGGTGCTGCCCGTCAGCTTTGCGTGCATCATCCTGTGCGGCACGCTGCTGCTGACGCTGCCCGCCGCCACGGCCACGGGCATGCCGCTGCCGTTGGCGGACGCGCTGTTTACCGCCACGTCCGCATCGTACGTGACGGGGCTTATCGTTGTGGATACGGGTACGGCGTTTTCCCCGTTCGGGCAGGCGGTGCTGCTCACATTGATACAGCTTGGCGGGCTCGGTTTTATGACCATGGCGACCATTCTGTTTGCCGCCACGCGCCACCGCGTCAGTCTGTACGAACGCCTCTCCATGGCCGAAGGGCTGGGCGAGGACCGCGTGCAGGGCGTGGTGGGGCTGTGCCGTGCGGCCGTGCGGGTAACATTTGGGTGCGAAGCCCTTGGCGCGCTCCTGCTTTCGGTACGGTTTATCCCGCAATTCGGCGTCGGCCGCGGCATATGGATGAGCGTGTTCCACAGCGTATCGGCGTTTTGCAACGCCGGGTTCGATCTGTTCGGCGGCTATACCTCATTGACGGGCAGCGTAGAGGATATCTATCTGCAAGCGGTCGTCATGGCGCTCATCATCGTGGGCGGCCTGGGCTTTGCGGTAATACTGGATGTGGCCTCCAAGCGGCGGTTTGCCCGCTTTCGGCTGCACACCAAGGTCGTTTTGGCAGGTACGGCGGCGCTGATTCTCGGCGGCGCGCTGCTGTTTACCTTGATGGAATACCGCAATCCCCTCACCCTCGGCCCGCTGCCCTTTGGGCAAAAGCTGGCGGCGGGGCTGTTTCAATCCGTCACCATGCGCACTGCGGGCTTCAACACCATCGATCAGCTCGCCCTGACCGATGCAAGCAAGGGCGTGGGCATGCTGCTCATGCTCATCGGCGGCGCGCCCGCGGGCACGGCGGGCGGGCTGAAGCTGACCACGATCTTTGCGCTTGTGTGGACGGTGTACGCCTATGTGCTCGGCGGCAGGGAGACGGTGGCGTTCCACCGCACCATCCCGTCGGAACAGATTCGCCGCGCGCTGACCATACTGGTGGGCGGCATGCTCCTGCTGTTTTCTGCCACCATCCTGCTTTCCTTCATCGAACAAGGCAGCGCATGCGGGCAGCTTGGCATTTGGAACCAGTTGTACGAAACGACCTCCGCCATGTGTACCGTGGGCGTGAGCACGGGCGTAACGGCCGCGGCGGGCCCCGCATCCAGGCTGATCCTCATGCTGCTGATGTTCATCGGCCGCGTGGGGCTATTGAGCATGGCCATGGCGCTGGTGAAGCCGCAGGATCGGGTTGCCGTCCGCTACCCCGACGAGGAACTGCTCATCGGCTAGACTGACATTCCCAAAAGGAGGAAACAACGATGGCAAAGAGTTTTCTGGTAATCGGCCTGGGCCGCTTCGGCGCAAGCACGGCGCGCACGCTGACGGAACTTGGGCATCATGTGATGGCTGTGGACGACGACATGGGCCGCGTCGATGCGCTCAAAAACGACGTGCTGCGCTGCATGCAGGCCGACGCTACGCAGGAGAGCGTGGTGCAAAAGCTGGGCGTAAGCACCTACGACAGCGTCGTCATCTGCATCGGCACGGATCTGCGCACCTCCATACTGGTAACGGTACTGTGCCACGAAAACGGAGCAAAGCACATTGTGGCCAAGGCGCAGGACGAGCTGCAAAAAAAGCTGCTGCTGAAAGTTGGCGCCGACCGCGTCATATTACCCGAGCTGGATGCGGGCATGCAGCTTGCGCGCACGCTGGTCTCCGCCAACATACTGGACTCGCTCAACGTGACCGAGCGCTTCTCCATCAACGAAATCACCGTGCCCGAAGCGTGGGTTGGCAACACCCTTGCCCAGCTCGATGTGCGCCGCCGCTACGGGCTTTCGGTGCTGGCGCTCAGGCGCGGCGAGCACGTCAGCGTCACCCTCGATCCCGACGCGCCGTTTCAAGCGGGCGATACGCTCTATGTGCTCGGCGACAACCGCTCGCTCGAAAAGCTCGGCTGACGCACCCCGGGCGTTTCAAGCATACATATTGTGCCGTAACAAAAACCGACAATTTTATATATCATTTTGCTTGTCAAGCGCCTCAAAACATGGTATTCTTATTTTTTCTTTTTGAACTACCGCAATGAGGAGGAAACAACCATGGATCGACTGGTCGGTACCGTGACGCGCGGCATTCGCGCGCCCATCATTCGCGAAGGCGACGACATTGTGCGCATCGTTGTGGATCAGGTCGTGGCGGCCGCGTGGCAGCACGATTTTCCCCTGCACGACCACGATATTGTGGCCGTCACGGAGGCGGTCGTAGCCCGCGCGCAGGGCAACTACGCCACGGTGGAGCAGATTGCGGCCGATGTACGCGCAAAGCTTGGCGGCGGCGCCATCGGCGTGGTGTTCCCCATTCTCAGCCGCAACCGCTTTGCCATCTGCCTGCGCGGCATCGCCATGGGCGCACAAAAGATCGTGCTGCAATTGAGCTATCCGTCCGACGAGGTGGGCAATCACCTCATCAGCTACGATATGCTCGACGACGCGGGCGTCAACCCGTACAGCGATGTCTTGACCGAGGCGCGCTACCGCGAGCTGTTCGGTTCCCCCGTCCACAAGTTCACGGGCATGGATTATGTATCCTACTACAAGGAGCTGATCGAATCGACGGGCTGCGAGGCGGAAATCCTGTTTGCCAACGACCCGCGCGCGGTGCTCAAATATACCGATACGGTGCTGTGCTGCGATATCCACACGCGCGAGCGCAGCAGGCGCCGGCTGGTCAACGCGGGCGCCAAGAAGGCCCTGACGCTATCGGACATCCTCACCGCCCCCGTCCTGGGCAGCGGCTATAACGAAACCTACGGCCTGCTCGGCTCCAACAAGGCCACGGAGGATCGCATCAAGCTGTTCCCGCGCGATCCCATGCCCATTGTCAAGGCCATCCAACAACAACTTTACGAGCGCACGGGCAGCAGGCTGGAGGTTATGGTCTACGGCGACGGCGCGTTCAAGGATCCCGTCGGCAAAATCTGGGAGCTGGCCGACCCCGTCGTCTCCCCCGCCTATACCGAAGGGCTGGAGGGCCAGCCCAACGAGCTCAAGCTCAAGTATCTGGCCGATAACGATTTTAAGGATCTGTCGGGCGCGGCGCTCAAGGACGCCATCAGCCGCCGCATCGAGCAGAAGGATTCCGCAAGCCTGGTGGGCAAGATGGTGTCCCAGGGCACCACGCCGCGCCGCCTGACCGACCTGATCGGGTCGCTGTGCGACCTCACCAGCGGCAGCGGCGACAAGGGCACGCCCATCGTGCTGGTGCAGGGCTATTTCGATAACTTCACCACACTGAACCCGGAGGATCGTTAACCGCCGAAAAACTACGTTTTTCGGCGGGATCGTGCTGTGGCACGGGTTTCACTTGCAGGATTGACGCTGCAATCCTGCAAGCAGTGTGTCAAGAATGACGCACATGTCGTCACTTTTGACGGATGACCTGCTTTTCTTTGCAAAGAAAAGCAGGCAAAGGAAACGTCCCATAGGGTTCCATGAAATCATACAAACGCGCAGCGGCAGCCGATCGGCTGCCGCTTTGGTGTGGTGTGTGATTTTCTTTGGGTACCTTTCTTTTTTAAAAGAAAGGTACAAAACCGTTCCCTTTACCACTCCGAATACAAGCGCTTCCTGATCGGGCCATCGGCGCAATAGAGCGCGCCCGCGGGATTGTGCGCAAGCACGCGGTCCTTGGCGACCAGCGTGGTGACCAATGCGTCGGAATACTTGGTAAACAGCGAATCGTGCCCGACGCACAGGCCGACGATCACGTTGAATTCGGTTTTTTGATCGTTGAGCAGCTTTGCCTGCAAAATGGGGTTGCACATGGCCTCAAACCCGTCGTCGGGCCTGACGCGGCCGACGATGCCCAGTTGCGCCTTATCGACATGCCCGCACTTACAGATGACGGAATCGATCATGAGCCCGTGTTTTGCAAGAATTTGGCTTGCGATCATGGCCTCCTTTTGCAGCGCGGTGCAAAACGCGATGCCGATGCGGCGGTAGCCCATGCGCTTGCAAAACTCCGCCACCTCCCGCACCCTGGGCCACTCGCCATAGCCTGCGGCCTCGACCTCGGCGGACTGCACGGAGGCCATGCGGTTCTCGGGCAGCAGGTATTCGGGCAGCAGCGCATTGGGCTGCACGGCGGCGCGCATGGGGCAGTTTTGGGGCATATCGTCCCCCATATGCTTACGCCTGCACGCACGCGCCGCGCAAAATGCACAGGTATACATCCGTCGCCCTCCCAAGGTTATTGCTCGAACGGGAACTTGTACGGCAGCTTCTTTTTATCGCGCACGGCGACCAGCTCCTTCTGCACGGCCTCGCCCACGGGCACGCCCTTATCGCGGCGATCGAGCCAGTGCAGGTATTCCTTTTCGCCCGCGGTATAGATGCGCTCCTGCCCGGGCGCTTTTTCGGAGGCGCGCAGCTGGCGCAGAATCTGCCCGCAGGTCTGCTTGAAGCTCTCCTGGCCCAGGAACGCATCGGGATCGATGGCCAGGAAGAAATGGCCCAGATGATACGGCTTTTTGTTGCCGTCGGCGTCCACATTGGTCAAAGCCTTGAGGAAGCTGCCGCCCTGCAAAGCGGCTGAAAGCACCTCGATGACGGTGGCATAGCCATAGCCCTTGTAGCCCGCCAGTTCCTCGCCGATGCCGCCAAGCGGAGCCAAAGCGGCCGTGCCCTTGGTCAGGTCAACCAATATCTCCTCGCTGTCGGTCAGCGCCGTGCCGTCGCGGCCGATGACCATGCCCGCGGGCGTGTCCTTGCCCGCGCGGGCAAAGTATTCGATCTTGCCGCGCTGGGTGATGGACGTTGCGCAGTCGATGACGAACGGAAAATCCTCATCCGTGGGCAGCCCGACGGTCAGGGGGTTGGTGCCGAGCATGTTTTCCACACCGAACGTCGGCGCGATGGACGGGCGCGCGTTGGTGCCCGTGATGCCGATCATGCCGCACTTGGTGGCCATGGTGGCATAGTAGCCCGCGATGCCGTAGTGCGAGGAGTTGCGCACCGCCGTCATGCCAAGGCCGTAGACGCGCGCCTTGTCGATGGCCGTCTGCATGGCGCGGTGGCCCGCCACCATGCCCATGCCGTCGTGCGCATCGATGACGGCCGTGGTGGGCGTTTCCTTGAGCACCTCATACTCCGTAACGGGGTTGAGAATGCCCGCCTCGATGCGGTCGATATAGATGGGCTTGAAGCGGTTGCAGCCGTGGCTTTCGATACCGCGGCGGTCGCTTTCCATCAGGATTTCGGCGCAGATTTTGGCGTCGTCGCGCGGCACGCCGTAGGCGACAAACGCATCCTCCATAAAGTCCCCGATCAGCTTCCACGGGATGTACGGCCTTGTTTCTTTTGCAAACATGTTCACTTATCCTCCCAATTCTTGGCTCTTTCCACCGCGCGCTGCCAGCGTGCCAAACGGTGTGTCCGCGCGCCCTGCTCCATCGACGGGGTAAAGACGCGTTCACTCTTCCAGATTTTTTTGATATCCTCCGTACTATTGTACACGCCCGCGCCCAGTCCCGCAAGGCATGCCGCGCCCAAAGCCGTGGATTCCACGCACTGCGGGCGGATGACGGGGGTATTGAGCAGGTCGGACTGGAACTGCATCATCACATTGGATACCGATGCGCCGCCATCCACCTTGAGTCCCTGCATGGCAAGCCCGCTGTCTGCCTGCATGGTGGCCGCCAGATCGTACACCTGGTAGGCAATCCCTTCCAGTACCGCGCGCGCGATGTGCGCACGCCCCGTTGCGCGCGTCAGCCCCAGCAGCGCCCCGCGCGCATACATATCCCAGTGCGGCGCGCCCAGCCCCGTAAACGCGGATACAAAGTACACTCCGTCGGTATCGGGCACGCTCTCGGCCAGCTCGTCGATTTCGCGCGCGCTCTTGATGAGCTTGAGATCGTCGCGCAGCCACTTGATGGCGCTGCCCGCGTTGAATATACTCCCCTCCAATGCATAGTTGACCTTGCCGAATGCGCCCCAGGCAATGGTGGTCAGCAGTTGGTTTTTGCTTTCGATGGGCGTTTCGCCCGTCTGCATCATCAAAAACCCGCCCGTGCCGTAGGTGCACTTGACTTCGCCTTTTTCAAAGCACGCCTGCCCGAACAGGGCCGCCTGCTGATCCCCCGCAGCGCCCGTAATCGGCACGCCGCCGAGCGTTTCCAGCCCCATGATGCGCCCGTTGACCACGCCGAGCGTCCCGCAGGACGGGCGCACCTCGGGCAGCATTTCCAACGGGATGTTCAGGCGCTTGAGCAGCGTTTCGTCCCAAACGAGGTTATGGATATCAAACAGCATCGTGCGCGCGGCATTGGAATAATCCGTTACATGCGCGCCCGTCAGGTTCCAAATCAGCCATGTTTCCACGGTGCCAAACAGCAGCTCCCCGCGTTCTGCCCGCTGCTGCCCGTTTTCGATATGATCGAGGATATAGCGTATCTTGGTGGCGGAAAAATACGCGTCGATAATCAGCCCCGTGGTGCGCTGCACATGCGCCGTCAGCCCCTCGGCCATGAGCTGCTCGCACATGGGCGCGGTGCGGCGGCATTGCCACACGATGGCGTTGTGGACGGGCCTGCCCGTGGCCTTTTCCCAAACGATGGTGGTCTCGCGCTGGTTGGTCACGCCGATGGCCGCCACCTCGCCCTGTCGGACGCCCTGACGGAGCAGCACATCCGCAGCGGCCTGCTTTTGCGTTTCCAGAATGTCCAGCGGATCGTGCTCCACATAGCCCGCCTGCGGGTAGATCTGGCGGAACTCATACTGCGCGCTGCGCACGATGTTGCCCAGGCAATCGAACAGGATTGCGCGGGAGCTGGTCGTGCCCTGATCGAGCGCCAAGAGATACCGATTCATATCAAACGCCTCCTATCATATTGTGGATGCCAAAAAACTGTATCAAACCGCCGCGCGGTTGTCAATTTGCCCGCCGCAGCGGCATAAGGTGCATTGTTCCCTGCGGGAACAAAGATTCCTCGCCACGCCCCTTCGGCGGGAGACGCCTTAGGGCGACGCTGCCGCGCTGGCTCGGAATGACACGGATGGTGTGTCATTCTGAGGAGCGCAGCGACGAATAATCCGCCCCGCCGCAGCGGACACAAGGAGCAAAACCCCTTGCTGCAACCCGACAAGCCCCGCGGCGATTGAGCGGCCGGTTCAAGGGGTTACGGGGGTTCGGGGGGCGTAAGGGGGAAATCGGAATCCCCCTCG
>CAZRIT010000050.1:0-13833 GCA_964600225.1 uncultured Oscillospiraceae bacterium
GTTGACGCCAACGGCAAGGTTGTGGCGGTGGGCGTGCCCACGGGCAAAACCGAAGGCACCGCCGTCATCACGGGCCAAACGTCCAACCCCGCCGTCAAGGCCACCTGCACCGTTACGGTTAAGGACGGCGTGCTGCTGACAAGCGTTTCCCTCAACACCACCGCGGCCTCCATCGGCGTGGGCGAGGCGCTGGCATTGACCGCCTATACCTCCCCCAGCAACGCCACCAATAAAAACCTCGTTTGGTCCTCCACCAACTCGGAGTACGCCACCGTCAACAGCAGCGGCACGGTTTCCGCCATCGCCGAAGGCCAGACGGTTATCAAGGCCACGTCCACCGACGGCAGCAAGCTGTTTGCACAGTGCGTGGTAACGGTAACCACCATCCCCGTCACCTCGGTGACGCTCAACAAGACGGGCCTTGCGCTGTTCTCCACCGAGAAGGCGCAGCTCACGGCCAGCCTGTACCCGACCAACGCCACCAAGAAGTACGTGGTCTGGACGTCCTCCAACAATAACGTCGCCACCGTCGATGCCACGGGCACCGTCACCGCAGTCAGCGCGGGCAGCGCCATCATCTCCGCCACCGCGGCCGATTCGCTTGCGCGCTATGCCACCTGCCCCGTGGTCGTCACCCAGAAGATCGACGTAACGGGCCTCACGCTCAACCTCGGCTCGTTCGA
Source organism: uncultured Oscillospiraceae bacterium (assembly GCA_964600225.1). Taxonomy (GTDB): domain Bacteria; phylum Bacillota; class Clostridia; order Christensenellales; family CAG-138; genus CAZRIT01. Next base: position 684 of record CAZRIT010000050.1, read on the forward strand.
CCTGCTGCTCAACGATTCCACGGTGCTCACCGCCACCGTTGCCCCCGGCAACGCCACCTATGGCGCAATCAAGTGGACCTCCAGCAAGCCGACCGTGGCCAGCATCGATGAAAAGGGCAAGCTCTCGGGCCTGTCCGTCGGTACCACCACCATCACCGCGACTGCGGGCAGCAAGTCCGTATCCATCACGGTTTCGGTTGTGACCAAGACCTTCTCGGTCGGCAAGGTTGTCAACTGCTCGCGCCGCGTCAACGTGCGTAAGTCCGCCAGCGGTGCATCCGGTCTGGCAGGCTATGCGTACCTGGGCGATACCTATAAGGTGCTGGATAAGAGCGGCTCCTGGTACAAAATCCAGTACAACGCCACCACCACGGCCTACATCTGGTCCCACTACCTCTCCGCCAGCGCCACCAACGCAGGCTACGTCTCCGCAGGCACGGGCACGGGCACGGGTACGGGCACAACCACCCCGACGGGCAAGACCGTAACGGTCATCAACTGCAAGAACTGCGTCAACGTCCGCTCGGGACCCGCCACCACCAACGGCAAGGTCGGCTACGCCTACCTGGGCGAAACCTACGCCTACACCAAGCTGACCACCGATGGCTGGTATGAAGTCACCTTCAGCGGCTCGGTCGCCTACATCAACGCGGCGTTCCTGCGCGTCAACGGTTAACCGCAAACATGCTCAGAGGGCTGCTCTGTACGGGCAGCCCTCTGTTTACCCCAAACACGGTTTTGTGCAAAGCATATGGTTGTTACCAATGTGCAAACTTCTCCCCAATCGGATTGACGGCTGTTTGCCGCAGAGGTAGGATGAACATATGAAGAAAAAGAAACACTCCAAGCGATCCCAACAAAAACAGATTTTAATCCTGAGCATCGGCGTGCTCTTTTTGGCTTTACTGGTCGCGCTGGTGATCCTCATCGTCAAGCTGGCCTCGCCCAAGGACCCCGCGGACAATATCCCTGCGGCCAATCTTTCCGAGCCGAACGGGCTCGCTGCGCCCGAAATCGGCGATATGGCCACGCCCGCGCCCTCGGATGCGCCTGCGGAACCCAATGCGCAGCCCAACGGCGGCGCCGCCGTCACCAATGCGCCCGCCGTTTCCGCGCCGCCGACCGCCCCCGCCGCACCCGCGGTCAACGTAACGCTGCCCAAGCCCGATTTTGCGGCCCTGCAGGCAAGCGGCGTACCCGCCGTGGGCTGGCTCTACTGCGCGGGCACCGTCATCGACTACCCGCTGGTGCAGTATACCGAAAACGAATACTACATGGATCATGCCTCCAACGGGCAAAAGAGCGACAGCGGCGCCATCTTCCTCGATTGCCGCAACAGCTCGGCGCTGCTGGACGAGCAGATCATGATCTACGGCAACCCCATGGCCGACGGCTCCATGTTCGGGTCGCTTTTAAGCTACAAGGATCAGGCCTACTACGCCGCGCACCCGTCGATGCACCTCATTACGGGCAACCGGACCTACCGCATCGACGTATTCGCCGCGCATGCCGCCTCCCCCGATATCTCCAACTACCCGACATGGTTTTTGGATAAGACCGCACGCAAGCAGTATATCGACGCCGCAATCGGCAAGTCGTCCATCAAAACCTCCGTCAGCATGGGCGAAAACGATGTGCTCGTTTCGCTCGTCACCTGCTCCGATTATGAAGCGGGCGACAACGCGCGCTTCGTCGTGCACGGCGTGCTGGTGAAGCAATAGGCTTGTCGCATATGCAACCAATACCAAAGTCGGCCGTATCAACGGCCGACTTTTTGCTTTGTATTCTTTTCCTTACTCTTTTTGAAAAAAGAGTAAGCAGAAAAACTTCATAATGATTCTCCATGGTTTTCTTTGCGTCACTTTCTTTTGCAAAAGAAAGTGACAAACCATCCTCCGTCCTCCGTCACCCTGCGGGCCAGCGGTCGGAACGGATCACCTCGCCGTCGGGCTCGGCCCACAGCGCCGCCGCATCGGGAACGGCGTCGATCAACATAAGCCCGTCCGCAAGCGGCATGTTGAACAGCGCGGTGGAGAGCGCATCGGCCAACGCGGAATCGGCATGCAGCACGGTGACGGACTGATGATAGGCCGCGGGCATGAGGGTGGTCGGATCGATGATGTGGTGATAGCGCGTGCCGTCGGCGGCGGTGTATTGGCGCTGATACCCGCCGCTGGTAACGAGGCTTTGCCCCTCGATGGTCAGCGTGGCCAGATGCCCTTCGCCATCGGGCGATTGTACGCCAACCTTCCAGCGCGCGCCGTCGCCGCGCAGGCCGAGCGCACAGACGTTGCCGCCCGCGTTGATCATGGCGGAGGCTGCGCCCATGGCGGCCAGCCGCTCGATGGCGCGCTGCACGGCATAGCCCTTGGCAATTGCGCCCAGATCCAGCGTGAGCGCGGCGTCGGAAAGATACAGCGTGCCCGCGGCACGGTCGATGACGACGTTTTTGATGTCCGTATGCGCGTTTGCCGCGGTCAGCAGCGCCATGGGCGGCGCGGCGGCCGTGGCGGGATCGGCCAGCCCCCGCTCGCGGTAATCGTGCCAGATGGACAGCACGCTGCCCATCGCCGCGTTCACGCGCCCGTCGGTCAGCTCGTACGCCTCTGCGGCAAAGGCCACAACGTCGATCAGCCGCGCATCCACCCGCACGGGGTGCATGCCCGCCGCATTGTTGACGGTTTTGACGTTGGGCACGCCCGCGTAATCGTGATAGATATCGCACAGCCTGTGATACGTCTGCATTTCATCCCGCACGGCGTCAAAATACGCTTCGGCGGCACGCTCGCTCGGCGCATAGACGGTGACGGTCGTCACGGTATCGAATACGTCGAAAAAGCTGTGCGCAAAGCGCTTTTGTTTGGCCCCGCAGCCCATTGTGCATACAAACAGCATGCACACGATCATCCATGTCATTGTTCTTTTCATCGATTGTATCATATCACGCGTATAAGCAAATGAAAACCCGTTCATACTTGCTTAGAGGTGATTGAAACATGCCTGATTTTTCCACCAAACGCAAACTGTGCCTGCTGGCCATCGTATGCATGGCGCTGACGCTGTGCGTGGGATTGAGCGCCGCAAGGGCCGAAGCGCCCGCGGGCGACATCCTGCGCCTGCACGTCATCGCCAACAGCGACGCCGCGCGCGACCAGACGGTCAAGCTGCGGGTGCGTGACGCCATCCTGACGCACATGCCGCCCTGCGACAGCGCCGCCGAGGCGGAGGCATACCTGTTGACCCACGGGCAGGAGATCCTGCTGGCCGCGGAACGCACGCTGGCGGCGGACGGCCTGCCGTACGGCGCGCAACTGATGCTTGGGACAAGCGCCTTCCCCGAGCGCACCTATGACAGGCTGACCTTCCCCGCGGGCGATTACCGCGCATTGAAAGTCATACTCGGGCGCGGCGCGGGGCAAAACTGGTGGTGCGTGCTGTTCCCGCCGCTGTGCATTGTCACAACGGAGCGCGAGGAACTGCCCGCCGTCGAAGACATTGAATTTGAAAGCACCATCGCGCAATGGGTGCGCACATGGAGGGACGGAAAATGAGCGCAAACAACAAAAAACGGGCGCAGCGGCTGGCAACGCTGCTGACGGCCATCCTGATCATCATCGTATCGGTACAGCCCGCGGCGGCGGCGGCGCTCAGGCGCGGCTCCAGCGGCGACGACGTCATCACGCTGCAAAAGAAGCTGAGAAACTGGGGCTACTATTCGGGGGCCGTTGACGGCGTGTTCGGCTCGGGCACGGAGAAAGCCGTGATGTACTTTCAGCGAAAGAACGGCCTGACCGCCGATGGCGTGGTGGGCGCGGCGACCGCCAAGGCGCTGGGCATGTCGCTTTCAGGCTCGTCTCAGTCGTCGGGCAACTCCTCTGGATCGTCGTCCTCCAAGGGAGATACCTACCTGCTGGCCAAGTGCGTGCACGGCGAGGCACGCGGCGAATCCTACAAGGGGCAGGTGGCCGTGGCGGCGGTGATACTCAACCGCGTCAAGTCCAGCAAGTTCCCCAACTCCATTGCGGGCGTCATCTACCAGCCGGGCGCGTTCTCCGTGGTCAGCGACGGGCAGATCAACATGGACCCGGGCGAATCCGCGCTCAAGGCCGCGCGCGACGCCATGAACGGCTACGACCCCACCAACGGCTGTATCTACTATTATAGCCCCGCCAAGACTAGCAACGCCTGGATCCGCTCACGCCCGATCATCACCACCATCGGCGCGCATGTGTTTTGCAAGTAAGGAGGCATCGTCATGAACCGTTCCCACCGTTTTTTCAAGGTCATTGCCATCGCCGTGCCGATACTGCTTTCCATCGCGCTGGTATGCGTGTGCATCTGGGCGGGCAAGCAGGCGGAGGCCGCCGAGCAGACGCTTTCGGCGCAGCGCATCGAATCGGAATCGGCCTATCGGCAGGCGGCGTATCGGCTCGGTAACGACATCAACGATATGCAAACCGCGCTCAAAAAGCTACAGGTGACCGCCTCCAAGGCACGCCATGTGCTGCTGCTTTCGGATGTATGGCGGCTGAGCGGCTCGGCGGTAGCCAACATGGGCTGCATCCCGTCCTCGCATGTGGAGACGTCCGACCTCAACCAATTCATCGTGCGCACAGGCGATTACGCGCATGTATCCATGCAGCGCATCCTCAACGGCGGCGTGCTCACCCAAGAGGATTACAGTACGCTGGACAAGCTGTACGAGGCCAGCGTGCAGATCGGCAACGCGTGGCAGACGCACATTGACAACAACGACTTTGCCGTGGAGGCCATCGATATCGACGGCTACTACGCGGCCCCCGGCAGCGACAGCACCGATGCGCAGCCCGCGCAGAGCGATCCGGCGGGGCAATCGGATCAAGCGGGGCAATCGGAGGAAAGCATCTCCGACTACCCCACCCTCATCTACGACGGCCCGTTCTCGGAGAGCAACGAGCGCGCCGAGCCGCGCGGCCTCTCCGACCAAACGGTGGATGAAAACGCCGCCAAGCAAGCAGCGCTTGGCTATCTGGGCGGCGGCAGCCTGACCGCAACGGGCGTTACGGAGGGTATCATCCCAACGTTCGGCTTCCAAGGCACCAACGCCGAGGGCCGCAGCGTGGAGCTGACCGTCACCCGACAGGGCGGGCAGGTGCTGTGGATGATGGCCGATTCGGAGGGCAACGCCGAGGGCGTGCCCGATGAACGCACGGTGGAAACGCTCAAGGGCCGCGCCAAGGCGTTCCTCGACGGCCACGGCTACGCAGGCATGGAGGCCGCGTACGCACAGTTTTACAGCGGCATTGCGGTGTTCAACTTTGCCGCAACCGAGGGCGACGTTATCCTGTATCCCGATTTGGTCAAGGTGTATGTGGAGCAGCAGAACGGGGCGATTGTGGGCGTGGACGCCACCAACTACCTCATGGCGCACCGCGTGCGCACGCTGCCAAGCGCAGAGCTTAGCCAAGAGGAAGCGGCCACGCACGTTTCCGATGCGCTGGAGGTGCAGGCCGTCCGTTTGGCTTTGATCCCCAAGACCGCGCAGACGGAGGTGCTCTGCTACGAGTTCAAGGGTTCCTACCGCGGGCTCAACTACATTGTCTACATCAACGCGCTCAACGGCAACGAGGAGGAGCTGTTTGAAATCATCGATTCCGATCAGGGTCAGATGGTGGTGTAGGCAAGCCGTTCCCTCCGCGATAGAAAGGGCTTCGGCAAAATTCGCCGAAGCCCTGTTTGGCTTACCGTACAAATCCGAACCACGGTTTTCATTGGATAGGGTTCCGCACCGAGGAGGAGGATATCGTGGTCGCTATCCCGACCGACGAGCGCACAGAAGCCCTCCAATACAGCCCATTTGGGCGGGTTCGGATTTGCACGGCAAACGCACGCATCACTCGCCGCCGCCGCGAAACGCCGCGCGGATGGCCGCATACACCAGCCCCGCCACGGGCCATACGACCCACGAAACGTCCCACCGCATCGTCAAAAAGCTGATCGAAAGATACACCGCCACCGCCACGGGCCAGTAGATGCCGCCGATCCATTCCCCTTTTCGGTTGCGGCGGGCGGCGGCGGGCGTATACTCGCCATCCTTGAGCAGGATGTCGTAGCTCTCCTTTTTCGTGCAGGTGGCGATAAACAGCCACACCGCCACGGCCACGCACGCAAGCATCGCCGCCGTAAGCCACAGATATACGATATCCCCCAGGCCCATCAGCCCCGCCAGCACAAGCGGCAGGACGCTGAGGATGCACAGCGATACGCCCAGAATGAGATTGCGCGTATAGCTGCCCTCGTATTCCTCACGCCTTTGCGCAACCATGCCCAAAACGCCGTACTCGGCGTTGAACGCGCTCTTTTTCAAATACTCGTAGCGGCGCATACCCATGCCGCTTGCCAGCATGCACGCAACGCCCGCCGCCGCCGCGCAAAGCAACACCGACATGCCGATGATAACGGCCGTGTTGATCGGCATCGCGCCGCCGTCGGCATAGCCCGCAAGCAGAATCAGCGGCACGGGCGAGAGGATGCACAGCACCACCCCCAGCGCAACGCGCCTGCCTGCGGCCGGCTTGGCCTCCAAAAAGGCGTTGGCCTCCTCCAGCGTCAGGCGCACGGCGCCCTCCGTTTCGTCGGCGTCGGTGTACTGCGCCTCCTGCAATTCGTCCTTGAGCAGATAATCCGTTGTCACCCCGAACAGCCGTGCCATATCGATGAGCTTGCCGATATCTGGGATGCTCTGCGCGCTCTCCCACTTGGAAACCGACTGTCTGGATACGTTCAGCCGCTCCGCCAGATCGTCCTGCGACCAGCCGTTGCGCTTGCGCAAACGCAGTATCTTATCCGCCAAAATCATACTCATATTGCCTCCAAACCTGTTTTTGCAAACCCTGTCCGCTATAGGTTCAGCATATCGGTTTCTGCGGTTGCACACCATCAATCGGGCTTGGAAATTCCGCAACCGCGGGTTGCGTTTGCCTTGTTCTGCCATCATTTTCGCATAATGCACGGGAATGCGCAAGGGTGGCGCGGCGGCGGGTATCAGCGGTTCTCTTGCACATGCGGCGAACATCGGGGGGCCGAGGGGGATTCCGATTTCCCCCTTACGGCCCCCCAACCCCCCATAACCCCTTAAAGCGGCCGCTCAATCGCCGCGGGGCTTGTCGGGTTGCGGCAAGGGGGCTTTGCCCCTTGTGCCGCTGCGGCGGGACAGATTCTTCGGCTTCGCCTCAGAATGACAACGTGTTTCTTGTCATTCCGCACCGACGCCGCCGCATGCGCGTTGTGTTATTCCGAGCGCGCCCAACCGTGTCATTCCGAGCGCCCTCACACCGTGTCATTCCGAGTAGCCGAAGACTGCGAGGAATCTTTGTTCCCGTAGGGAACAACGTGCCTGTTATGCGTCCGCCGCGGCGGGACAGATTCTTCGTCGCTGACGCTCCTCAGAATGACAGTGGGAAAAAGCTGACGCTCCTCAGAATGACAGTGGGAAAGAGCTGCACGCCTCGGAATGACACAGGAGAAAGCTGGCGCTCCTCGGAATCACTGCACATTTTGTCATCCTGAGCAAAGTCGAAGGATCTTTGTTCCCGCAGGGAACAACGTGCCCTGACACACACGCTGTCTCCTGTCCACACATCACAAAGGGCCGCCGTTTGGCAGCCCTTCGTTCCGTTGACATGTCTGTTACGATGATTCTCCGCTATCTTCTGTTGCGGAAGTAGGTGCGCACGCCGATGAGAATCAGCACCAGCGACAGCACGATCAGCAGCAGCGCAATCCACATGCCCGAGCTGCTCGCCGCCTCAGCCACCGACAGCACGGGCGTGCTCTCCTGCGTGGGCGCGGGCGTGGCCAATTGCACAAGTTCCGCCGTGGGCGTGGGCGTGGCGACGCCCCACTGGCGCGTGAGGAACACATAATCCGAGCATTCCGATTGCCGCACCGTCGCCCAGCCCGCGGTATCGACCACGGTCTGTTGCAGGTAGGTCAGGGTCTTTTGGTTGGGATCGAGCTTGTGGTAGTATAGGGTCTTGCCCGCCTGCGATGCGCCAAGCTGAATGCGGATGCTCGCCTCGGCGGGGAGCTTGCCCGCATAGTTGTAGTCCACAATGGCCACAAACGCATCGCCCGAGAGCTCCTTGGCGGTTTGCTGATGGATGCAGCTGTTGACCGCCGCACCGAAATCATACCACAACAGCCCGTCGATGAGCTTCATGGTGCCCTTGGCAAAGGTATACTCCACGCCGCTTTGGCGGATGGTCACATCCTGCACGGCGTTGCCGCGGATGAGGCTTTGCACGGTGGAAAAGAGGATGCGCGTATTGCCGCCCGAAAGCGTGTAGGTATACAGCGTCGTCTCCGCCGCGCCGCCCGTCGTGGAACCGCCCGTGGTCGAGCCGCCCGTGGAGGTATCGTCATCGTCGTCGTCATCGTCCCGGTTGGTATCCGTCCCGCTGCCCGAGGCCGTCGTTTTCACCGTCAGCACCGCGGAAGCGGGCGACGCCTCCGTAAACGCCGTGGCCGCCGCGCGCTGATAGAACTGATAGCTCTTGTTCGCCTTCAGCCCCGAAAACACGTTGCTCTGCTGCCAGTCGGTGCCGTTTCTGCTGTATTCATAGCCGCTGATGGGCACCAACGTCACGCGCGTGGACGTGCGGCTTTCATACTCGGGCGCTTTGGGTGCGTTGCCGACAAACTCCGCCTTGCCCGCCGTGCCCGCGGCGCGCGTGATGCTGCCGCCCTGCACGCTGCTGGTGACGGAAACGGTGATGAGGTTGCCCACATCCAGCGCGCTGACCTCATAATGCGGGGTCGTGGCGACGGTGGATGTGCCACGCTTCCATGTATAGGTCAGTGTGCCCGTGTTGTTGGTGTTGGTCAAGGACGCAACCAGCGTTTTCCCGTAGCGCACGTCGCCCGATATCGTGATGGTGCCCGACAGTCCCCCGACCGTGGTGATCTCGGCCCTGGGGCTGATGGCGGAGGCCAGCGTGGTCTCGGTCTGCTTGATGCGCTGGTAGAAGGTATAGGTGGTGCCCATGGAGAGGTTGTGGAAGGTGGTGGTGCTCTGCCAGTTGACCGTATCCATGGAGTATTCGCAGCCCGCCACGGCCGCCAGCGTAATGCTTGTGGGCGTCACGGTCACCGCCGATGGCGCGCTCAGGCCCGTTGCATCCGCATTACCCTTGCCAATCTGCCCTGTAAACGCCGTCAAAAAAGCGCCCTGCACGCTGCTTGTCGCCGTCAGCGTCAGCACCTGGTTCAAGTCCGCAGCCGTCACCGTATACTCCGTGCCCGTCACGAGCGGCGTCTGCCCGCGCGACCACGCAAAGGTGAGCTGCCCGCTGTTATTCGTCTCCGTCAGGGAGGCCGTGAGCTTTCCGCCCACGCGCGCATCGCCCTTGATCTCCAGCTTGCCGCTGAGCGCGGGGATGGTGCTCGCCTTCGTGCCGACGCTCGCGGCGGAAGCCTGCGTCATCTCGTTCTCCTTGAAGCGGCGGTAGAAGGTATATTCCGTGCCCATGGCCAGCTCCGTAAAGGTTGGCGACGCCTGCCAGTTCTGCGCATCGCGGGAATACTCATAGCCCTCCGCATCCACCAGCGTAATGCTTGTGGTGGTGGCGGAGGCAAACGTCGGCGCGCTCGGCGCATCGCCCGTGTACGGGGCTTTGACCACGTTTGTGGTCGAGGCCGAGAACATGCCGATATAGCGCGTGCCCCGCACCTCGACGGAGATGGCGCCGCCCGCGTCCGCAGCGCGCAGCGTATAGGCGGCTTCGCCCGCGCCCGTTTTGAGCACCGTGCCGCCCTTTTTCCATGTGAAAATCAGCTTGCCGATATCCGTTTCGTTGCTGCCCGATATGTTCGCCGTCAGCGTTTGCCCGCTCACAACATCACCCGAGATGCTCACGCTGCCCGTTAGCGCCGTGCGCGACAGCTCGATATCCGCGTCGGCAACCAGCGCCGACAGGTTCGCGCCCGTAACGACCTGCCCGTTCTTTTTCACGGTCAGTGCGGCGATCAGCCCGTCGATGGCGGATACCACCGCCAGCGTTGTGCCGTCGACCACGCCCGCGCCGCTCGGCACGGCCGTACCGTCGGCGGTGGTGATCGTAAAGTCCGCGCCCATCGGGTACGATACCATGCGCCACGTCCCCGACGCCGCAGCAGCCGTGGCAAAGGAAAAGGACGACGAGGCGTTGCCGTTGCCCGAACCATCCCTGAACGCGCCCGAATCGACGGAAACGCGATACGTTTTATCCGAAACCAGCGTCAGGTTTCCAAACGACGTCAACGGCAGCGTGATGAGCCATGCGCCGCCTACGGTTTCGCTCATCACCGCATCGGCAGCCTTGGCGCGGTAGGTGTGATCGTCCGCGCGGATGATAATTTCCTTATTTTCCTGCGCACTTACCTGCGCGGAGGCGGAGAACACCAGCTTTTGCCGCGCGCTGTCCGCCAGCGCCTGCGTGGAAGGGGATACAAGCGTCAGTATCGGCGCGTTGGGGTTGACCTCCTCGGTGATGGCATACGTCACGTCGGGCGTGACGCTGAGCACATAGTTTTTGGCCAGGAACGTCCCGTTATCGGTCAAGGCCAGGGTTCCTGCGGTGATGACGGCATTGCCCGCGGGCGTGTCCAAGTCCCCCGCACCCGCCAGCGCGCCTGTAAACGCAGGCGTCTCGCCGCTGACGGCGTTTGCAACATCGTAGGTAAACACAGGGTTCTCCGCGCCCACCGCGCGGCTCTGCCCCGCTTTGGGGGTAACGGTCAACGTGCGCGGCGTGATGCGGAAACCGATGGCCTCGCTGCTGCCGCTGTAATGCTCGTTATCCGCCTTGACGGAGATCACCAGCTGATAGTCGCCCGCGTCCTTGGGCGGCTCGGTCCCCGTATACTCGGTGCCGTCGGTGCCCGTATAGCTGTACTCCAGCGGCACGGTGTCCGACTCGATGGCCGTGCCGTCCGCGCCCGCAACCGCAACCGTGCCCTCGGGCGCGATTGCGCTGCCGTTATATTCCCGATTGGGCACCGTCACGCCCGTAATCGATACGTCGGCCTTGCCGTCGCCCAGCGCCGCCGCGTACGGCAGCAGCATCAGCGCCGCGACCAGCGCCGCGACAAGGCGCATCCGAAACTGTTTTTTCATTTACAATACCCTCTCTCATTACCTGCCGCACGCCCTGTCGAACAAGGCAAAACGGTATAGCCATGTATGATATAGTATCTCATATTCACCTATGCTTTGCAATGAACGCAGTGTGTGTCGATTGTTAACATTCCATCACAAAAATGTCAAATCTCTACCGTGGCAAAAGTGATTATGCTACACTTTCTATGCGATACCATCGGATGGAGAGAATATTGGGCATGAAACGGATTGTTAGCTTTTTGTTGGCGGCGGCTGTATTGCTGTTCCCCGCCGTATCTCGGGCCGCGTACGACTACGAGTCGATTCCGACCCCCAACATTTTGGTTGTGGACGCGGACGACCTCAACCATGTGTTTTACGAGCGCGCTGCCGATACGCGGGCCTTTCCCGCCAGCACCACCAAGATTATGACCTGCCTGCTTGCGGTGGAAGCGGGCAATTTTGATGAATCCGTTACCGTTGGCGAGGAGGTCACGCCGTTCACAAACCTCAGCTCGCTCATGGGGCTGAAAAGCGGCGAAACCGTCACCATGCGGGATCTGGTCTACGGGCTGATGCTCGTTTCGGGCAACGACGCCGCCTCCGCCATCGCGGTGCATGTAGCGGGCTCGGTTTCCAACTTTGTGGACATGATGAACCGCAAAGCGCAGGAAATCGGCATGACGAGCACCCACTTTACCAACCCGCACGGCGTGCAGGATGATAACCACTATACCACCGCGCGCGACATGGCCAAACTGATGGCCTACGCCATGCAAAACGAAACCTTCTGCCAGATCGACCGCACGCTCAGCTACACCGTTGCCCCCAACAACATGCACGCCGAGCCCGTAACGCTCGTTACCACCAACCGCCTCATGCGCGCCGTGGAGGGCGACCCCGTTTCAACGGTCTATCCCTACGCCGTCGGCGGCAAAACGGGCGATACCAACGCTGCGGGCAAGTGCCTGGTGGCTGTCGCGGAGCGCGACGGCGCGCGGGTCATCATCGTGCTGTTCGGCGATCGGGCCGAGATGTACAACAACGATTCCGTAACCAACAACCTTGCGCGCTTCCTCAACGCCGCCGCCATCTTCACCTATGTGTTCGATAACGAGTACGCGGTCGTCACGGCGCAGGAGTTGAACCTGCCAACCGCTTTCCAATGCGCCATCAACGGCGACCCCGCGGACTTAACCGACGGCAAGATGGCCGTTTCGGTCGATCTGACGGGGCTGACGCTGCGCGCCTTCCCCACGCTGGTCAATCAATACAAGGCCAACGCCGCCCAAATCACCGCGGATGTGCAGCTTTATGATACCGTCAGCGCGCCCATCGCCGCGGGCGACCCCGTGGGGCAGGTAACGTACAGCTACAGCGGCAAACCGCTCTTTACCGCAACGGCGCGCGCCGTCAACGCTGTACGCGCCAACCTGAGCGTGCAGACCGCGCCCGCCGACACGGGCGAAATCTTTGCGCCCACGGCCACGCCGCTCATCGACAAGGGCCGCCGCCAGTGGAGCGCCTCGGACTTTCTGGTGCTGACGCTGGTTCTTTTGATCGTGCTGCTGGTTGCGCTGATTGTGGTGTTTATCATCACCGAGCGCAAGCGTCGGTTCGAGCGCAAGCGCCGTCAGGCGCGCATGCGCCGCAGGCAGTAGCCCCCTCCCCCGCCCCGTCCGCTTTGCGCCGATGACACGGACGGCCGAGCGCGCGGGCAAGCGTTTCCCACGGGCGTGCCAAAACACAGACGGCGCGCCCTTTTTGATGCATTTTTGCGCAAACAAATCACTTGACACGCTCCCGTCCGATGCCTATAATAGGTAAGTGCGATGCGCCAATGTAGCTCAGTTGGTAGAGCAGCTGATTCGTAATCAGCAGGTCAACGGTTCGAGTCCGTTCATTGGCTCCACTTCGGGGTGTAGCGCAGTTTGGTAGCGCGTTTGGTTCGGGACCAAAAGGTCGCTGGTTCAAATCCAGTCACCCCGACCAAACGCAAAGAGGGTGTCCGTAGGGGCATCCTCTTTGCGTTTG
>CAZRIT010000051.1:0-353 GCA_964600225.1 uncultured Oscillospiraceae bacterium
CTCAAGATCCTTCGACTTCGCTCGGGATGACAGAAAGCGCTGTCATTCCGAGGAGCGAAGCGACGAAGAATCTTTTGTTTGCACCCAGCCCTCAAGATCCTTCGACTTCGCTCAGGATGACAGAAAGCGTTGTCATTCCGAGGAGCGAAGCGATACCCGTTGTCATTCTGAGGAGCGGAGCGACGAAGAATCTCACCCGCCGCTGCGAACACAAATGACCCAAGCTGCGCCGTGAAAGCTCGTTCCGAGCCTATCCTGCGAAAAATTAAGAAAACAAAGGGACGGCCCGTCCGCGGACAGGCCGTCCTTCTATATAACATGGAGGATACGGGTTCGTTTAGAAATCGACTTCC
>CAZRIT010000051.1:363-12235 GCA_964600225.1 uncultured Oscillospiraceae bacterium
CTGCTTGGGGTTGATGGCACGCGGGTTGGAGCCTGTGCAGGCGTCGCCGACGGCCAGCTCGGAAATCAGAGCAACCTTTTGCTTGAACTCGTCCTCCTTGACGCCAAACGCCTTGAGGGTCTTGGGGATATCGAGCAGCGTGTTGAAGGATTCGATCTTTTCGATCAAAGCTTCCACAAGCGCCTCGTCGTCCGCTGCATCGGGCCGCGCGGTCAGCACGTCCACATAGGCGTTGTCCGCCTTGGCGGAAAGCTCCACAAAGCGGGCGATATCCGCATAGCGCTTCCTGGCGGTGGGGTCCTTGGCGTTGTACTTGATGACGTAGGGCAGGTACATGGCGTTGGCGCAGCCGTGCGGCACATGGCCCGTGGAGAACGCGGCGCCCGTTTTGTGCGCCATGGAGTGCACGATGCCAAGCAGCGCGTTGGAGAAGGCCATGCCGGCCAGGCACTGCGCGTAGTGCATCTGCTCACGCGACGCCATATCGCCGTGGAACGAATCGGGCAGGTACGAAAACACCATCTGGATGGCCCTGAGCGCCAGCGGGTCCGTGAACGGCCCGTTCAGCGTGGATACATACGCCTCGATGGCGTGGGTGAGGGCGTCCATGCCCGTGTGCGCCACAAGGTGCGGCGGCATGGTTTCGGCCAGGTCGGGATCGACGATGGCGACGTCGGGGGTGATGTTGAAGTCGGCCAGCGGGTACTTGACGCCCTTTTGATAGTCCGTGATGACCGAGAACGCGGTGACTTCGGTTGCGGTGCCGCTCGTGGACGGGATGGCCGCAAAGCGCGCCTTGGTGCGCAGCGTCGGGAAGTTGAACGGCGTGATCAGGTCTTCAAACGTGGTCTCGGGGTATTCGTAGAACGCCCACATGGCCTTGGCCGCGTCGATGGGGGAGCCGCCGCCCATGGAGACGATCCAGTCGGGCCCGAACTTACGCATGGCTTCCGCGCCGCGCATGACGGTTTCCACGGAGGGATCGGGTTCCACGTTTTCAAACAGTTCCACAGCCATGCCCGCTTCCTTGAGATAGCCAACGGCCCTGTCAAGGAAACCGAAGCGCTTCATGGAGCCGCCGCCTACCACGACCATCGCGCGCTTGCCGCGCAGGGTCTTTAACGTTTCCAAACTGCCCTTGCCGTAGTAAATATCCCTGGGGAGTGTAAATCTTGCCATCTGTCGATCCTCCTGCATTCTGATTTCATTAGCATCTCCGAGGATTCCCTCTCGATGCATACACATTTTAACAAGGCAGGAAGCAATTGGGAAATGTATAATCCATATATCGATATATAATTATCGATATATGGGTACCGAATAAAAAGCGCGAGGCGGACGGCGCTTATCCGATGCGGTGCAGGCGGTGCGCCTGGCGGTTGCGCCAGTACTCTGTGGCCAGCTCAATGAGGAACCGGGAGGCCTTGCTGAGGTACTTGCCGCGCTTATAGACGGTGACAAGCTGCCAGTCCAGGTGCTCCTCCAGACGAAAGCAGGCCGCCTTATCGCTGGCCAAAGCGTAGTAATCGGGCAGGATGGAGCAGCACAGGCCCTTTTCGACCATGGAGACGAGCGTGTGGTTGCTGGCCGTTTCCAATATGATGTTGGGGTGGAAGCCCGCCTGTTCAAAGAGCGGATCGATCAGCGTGCGCTGCGTGGACTCCTTGAACATCAGCGTGAACGGATCGTTTTGAAACAGCCTGAGGTCGATGAGGCTCGGCCGTCCCGCATCGGATTGGGCCTTGGCGGCAAGCGGGTGGCTTAACGGCACGGCCAGCAGGAATTCCTCCTGCAAAATCGGCAGGTAGTCCATGCCAACAAGCGGCATGTTGCGCTCCGAGACCGTGACAAACCCAAAGTCCAGGCTGCCGTCACGGATCATCTCCAACTGCTTGTAGACGCCGATTTCGCGCGGAGTGATGGTGACGCTTGGGAAGGAACGGTAAAAGTGCGGATAGATAGCCGAAAACATGCCCACGCCGCGCTCGGGCGTCAGACCGATGGAGAGACGGCCCGCGCTGCGCTCGACCAGATCGCTGATGACGGTGTACGCCTCTTCCTTGAGCAGTATGATGCGGCGCGCGTAGTCCACATACACCTCGCCCGCCTCGGTGAGCGTCAGGTTGCCCCTGGCGCGGTCGAACAGGCGTACGCCCAGCTCCTTTTCGAGCTTGAGCAGCTGCTGATCCAGTGCGGACTGCGTAACAAACAGCCTGTTGGCGGCCTTGGTGATGCTGTTGGTCTCCGCAATGGCCACGATGTATTCCATCAGCTTGACGTGCATAGGCGACCTCCCACAAAATCCGTTTGATAATAAGAAATTCTAATTAATAACTAATATTAATGAGTTTAACTTAATGGTATCGGCATCTTACAATAAAGTCAAGAACCAATTGTGAGCCAATCGTTTCAATCATTCATGACAATACGCACCGCGTACGTTTTCAGGAGGTTTTTATGCTCCCCAACATAGCCAAGATGGAAGTGTTCCCCGTGGCGGGGAAGGACTGCATGCTGCTCAACCTCAGCGGTGCGCATGCGCCGTACTTTACCAGAAACGTGGTCATCCTGACCGATACGGAAGGGCAGGTTGGCGTTGGCGAGGTGCCGGGCGGCCAAAAGATCACCGAGGCGCTGGAACGCTGCCGCGATTTTGTGGTGGGCACGAACATCGCCGCGTTTCGCAACACGCTGTTACAAATCAAGGCGTTTTTGGCAAACGGTTACCAAAACGATGTGCGCGGCGACCAGACGTTTGATCTGCGCGTGGGCGTGCATGTGCTGACCGCCATCGAAGCGCCCATGCTGGATTTGATGGGCAAGCATCTCAATGTCCCCGTTGCGGCGCTGCTGGGCGACGGCATGCAGCGCGACCACGTGCGGATGCTGGGATACCTGTTCTATGTGGCGGATCGGAACAAGACCGACCTGGCCTACGATGCGGAAACGGACGCGGACTGCGCATGGTATCGCCTCCGCCACGAGGAGGCGCTGACGCCCGAACAGATCGTGGCGCTTGCCGCGGCCGCCAGGGAGAAGTACGGCTTTGAGGATTTCAAGCTCAAGGGCGGTGTGTTTGGCGGCGACGAGGAAATGGAGGCCGTGCGGGCGCTGAAAAAGGCGTTTCCCAAGGCGCGCATCACCATCGATCCCAACGGCGGGTGGCTGCTGAAGGACGCCATACGCCTTTGCAGCGGCATGGGCGAAATATTGACCTATTGCGAGGACCCGTGCGGCGCGGAGGGCGTGTATTCGGGGCGGGAGATACTGGCGGAGTTTCGGCGCGCCACGGGCATACGCACCGCGACCAACATGATTGCAACCGATTGGCGGCAGATGTGCCACTCGGTCATGCTGCAATCGGTCGATATTCCGTTGGCGGACCCGCATTTTTGGACCATGAGCGGGTCGGTGCGCGTGGGGCAGCTTTGTAACGATTTCGGCCTGACGTGGGGCTCGCATTCCAATAACCATTTCGATATCTCCCTTGCCATGTTTACCCATTGCGCGGCGGCGGTGCCGGGGGAGATCAACGCCATCGATACGCACTGGATCTGGCAGGAGGGCGCGGAGCGGCTGACCCAAAAACCGCTTCAGATTGTCGACGGCTGCGTGGCCGTGCCCGCAAAGCCGGGGCTTGGCATTGAGGTGGACCGCGCGCAGGTGGAGAAAGCGCATCAATTATATTTGAACAACTGCCTTGGCGGCAGGGACGACGCCATGGGCATGCAGTACCTGATTCCCGGGTGGAAGTTTGACGCCAAGCGTCCCTGCATGGTGCGCTGATGCAAAGGGGGTGCCCCGCGGCATGGTGAGCGAGCTGTTGAGGGATGTGCCGATCCCAAGGATGTTTCGCGTGCGGCAGGTGTTCGACGGAACCTGCATTGCGCCCGCGCAAATCGACGGGCGGATACGGGCGCTGTTTGACGCGGCCCCTGCAAGGGAACGGCTGAAGCGGGGCATGCGCATTGCCATTACGGCGGGCAGCCGCGGCATTGCCAACATCGACGTCATCACCAAAAGCATTGTGGATTGCGTCAGGCGCGCGGGCTGCGAGCCGTTCATCGTGGCGGCCATGGGCAGCCACGGCGGCGCAACGAGCGAGGGACAGCGGGCCATCCTGGATAACCTCGGCGTCACCGAGCGGCGCATGGGCTGCCCCATCCAAAGCAGCATGGACGTGGTGCGCATCGGCCGCAACGACGAGGGCGGGGATGTGTACATCGCCCGCGATGCGGCGGAGGCGGACGGAATCATCCTCAATTGCCGCATCAAGCCGCACACCTGCTTTCGCGGGCCATATGAAAGCGGCATGATGAAGATGATGGCCATCGGCCTGGGCAAGCAGATTGGCGCGGACACCTGCCACAGGGCCGGGTTTCAAAACATGGCCAAGAACGTGCCGCTGTACGGGCGTGCCGTGCTGCAAAACGCCAACGTGCTCTTTGCCGTTGCGATATTGGAAAACGCCTTTGAGCAGACGGCGGAGCTGACGCTGGTGGACCGCGACGATATGGAGCGGGCGGAACCGCGGCTATTGGAACGGGCAAAGGCGCTACTGCCGAGAATCCATGTGGATCGCTGCGACGTGCTGGTGTGCGATATCATCGGCAAAAACTTCAGCGGCGGCGGCATGGACGCCAACATCACGGGCACGTTTGTTACGCCGTACTGCCATGGCGGCTTGCAATCCCAACGGGTGGCGGTGCTGGATTTGAGCCCCGAAAGCCATCACAACGGCACGGGCTGCGGCATGGCGCACGCCACCACGAGGCGCTTTTTTGACAAGATGGATTTTGAGCAGACGTACCCCAACGTGATTACCTCCACCGTGATTGAAAACGTGCGCATCCCCATGGTGCTCCAAAACGATCGGGAAGCCATACAGGTGTGCATCCGAACCTGCACGGATGTGGCGGATGACGGCATCCGCATCGTGCGCATTGCCAACTCGACACAGATCGGGCATATCCTCCTTTCGGAGGCGTATTACAAAGAGGCCATGGAGAACCCGCATCTGGCTGTGGAAACGGAACCGATGGATTTGCCCTTTGACGCGGATGGGAATCTGACGGACTTGGGGCGGATCGGTTGATATAAGCAACGACTCACCGCACAACAAAAACCAATAGAAGGAAGTAACATGAAAAAACTACTCGCACTCGCACTGGTCATCGTGATGGCGTTTGCCGCATTCAGCGGCTGCGCCAAGCAGGAAGCGCCCGCACCCGCCGCACCCGCCGCGCCCGCAGCGCCCGCGGCAACCGCAGAACCCGCGCCCGCCGACCCCACCGCATACCTCAAGGGCAAGACGATCCGCGTGGTCATCGGCTCCACGTCCGTCACGGGCGATACCTACCTGACGTCGGATCTGGTCTGCCGCTACATCTCCGAAAAGTATGATTGTGACATCAAGGTCGATCCCATCGGCGCAGGCCGCGCCCTGGAGGAGATCGTCACCACCAAGCCCGATGGCGCAACCATCATGATGTTCCACGACATGACGTACCTTGGCGTGCTGTTTGGCGCGTATGACGAGGCGGATTACAAGCTGGAGAACATGGTTGTCGGCGGCACCTACGGCTACAACCCCGGCGACAGCTTTGCCGCATCGGCCTCCGCACCCTACAAGACCATCAAGGAGATGGCCGACTGGATGCAGGCCAACCCGAAGGAAATCGTACGCCTGGCCGTGGAAGCGGGCGGCGTATCCCAGCTTGGCTTCAACAGCATCTATGGCTGGATCAAGGACACCTACGGCGAGGATGTTGCCTCCCGCCTGAAGGCATTTGTCACGGGCTCCACGCAGGAGAAGCTCCAGGCGCTGTGGGATGGCAACTGCCAGGGCATCTATGCGGCGACCTCCGCCGTCAAGGAATACACGCTGGAAGGCGTGGATGCGCAGCTCAAGCTCAACATCATCGGCCTGATGGCGGGCCAGCGCGTTGAGGGCCAGGATTGGCCGACGTTTGCCGAGCAGGGCATCACCCTCAACGGCCAGCCGTACGCCTTCACCAAGGAGTACTTTGCGTTCTATCCCGCGGGCATCGACGCGGAGTTTGTGGCCGCGATGGACGCTGCGATGGAAGCCGTCTGCACCAGCCCCGAGTACATTGCCGATATCGAGGCGCTCGGCTACAAGGCGCAGTACATGGGCTCCGAGGAGGCCACCAAGCACATCTACGAAAAGCGCGATGCGTTTGCAAAGCTGATTGCGGATGCGCCCAACTTTGACGATCTGGTTGGCTGACAGGAATCCGTAACGAACCGTACAAGCTTCCGTTCGGGCGGGTTACCGCCCGAACGGAGCATGCGTTTGCCAAAGCCGTAAGCAAGGAGCGTCGACATGGCTGATTTTTTCAAGTATCAATATTCCTCGTCGCACATGTTCTTTCCCAAGATCGTGATGGCCATCCTGGCCGTGCTGGGGCTGTGCATCGTGATTCCGTGGCTGGTCAAAAAGATCAGGCGCAAGGAGCCGCTGTTTCCCAAGGACAAGCGCTTCTTTGCGGAGAACTACGATAAGGTCAAGCTGTTTGGCACGCTGATTCTGCTGGTGCTGTACATACTGGCGCTGGAATGGATCGGGTTTGTGCCTGCGGGCCTGATTTTTGTATTCCTGTTCAACGTGCTCTATTGCGGCACGCTGCAATGGAAATCCCTGTTGACCTCGGCGATCATCACGGTGGTGTTCGTGCTTGGCGTGTGGCTTGTGTTCGGCAAGCTGTTCAACATTACGCTGCCGTAAGGGAAAGGAGCACAAATCCATGCTTGCTGAAATCTTAACGTTGGAACACCTGCTCATGGCCGCCCTGGGCGTCGTGGTCGGCATCGTATTCGGGGCCATTCCCGGCATGACGGCAACGATGGCGGTTGCGGTTTTCCTGCCGCTGACCTACGCGTACGATCTGATGACGTCGCTGTTTTTGCTGCTTGGCCTGTATGTGGGGGGCATATCGGGCGGATTGATCCCCGCCATCCTCATCAACATCCCGGGCACGCCGTCGTCGATTACCACCTGCTTTGACGGACACCCCATGGCCATGCGCGGCGAGGGCGAGCGCGCGCTCAAAATCGGCATCACCGCTTCGCTGCTGGGCGGGCTCATCAGCCTTATGTGCCTGGCGCTGTTTACGCCGCCGCTGGCGAAGTTGGCCATCAAATTTTCGGCGGTTGAAAAGTTTTTGGTGATCCTGTTTGCCATGACCATCATCTCCGCGCTCTCCAAGGGCAAAATGCTGGTGGGCATATTCATGGGCTTTCTGGGCGTGCTGGTTTCGCTGATGGGCACGTTTGACGATAACAACAAGCTGCGTCTGGTGCCGCATGCGCTGCGCAAGCCCTTGATCTACGGCTTTGCGCTGCTGCCCGTATTGATCGGCCTGTTCGCGCTCGGACAGATGTTCGAGGAGGCGGAAAAGGGCATGCAGAAGAACGATATCAACGATGCGGTGCTCAAACAGAACAAGGTGAAGTTCCGCTTCAGCGATTTTAAGAATAATTACATCAATATCATCCGTTCCAGCCTGCTTGGCACGTTTGTGGGCGTGCTGCCGGGCGTTGGCGGCAGTGCGGCGAGCCTTTTGGCCTACTCGCAGGCCAAAAACTTCTCCAAGCACCCCGAGGAGATGGGCCATGGCGCCAAGGAGGGCCTGATCGCCAGCGAGGCGGCCAACAACGGCCTGACGGGCGGCGCGCTGATTCCGCTGTTGTCCATGGGCATTCCCGGGGATTCCACCACGGCCGTGCTCATCGGCGCGTTCGCGCTGCAGGGCATGCAGATCGGCCCGCTGTTTATCACCAACAACCCGAGCCTTTGGAATACGATACTGATTGCGCTTTTGATCTGCAACCTCATCATGTTTGCGGTGATGTTCTTTCCGATCAAGTATGTATCGCGCATCATCTACATCCCCAAGCAGCGGATGTATCCCATCATCATCCTCATGTGCATCGTGGGCGCATACGCCTGCAATTACGGCGTGATGTTTGATGTGTGGAGCCTGGTGGTGTTTGGCGTGCTGGGATACCTGTTCATCAAGCTCAAGCTGCCTGCCACGCCGTTTTTGATCGGCTTTATCCTCGGCGGGGACATGGAGAAGTACTTTGTCGATGCGCTCAAGGGCAGCGCGGGCGACCTGTCGATCTTTTTCACCCGCGGCCCCATCTGCTGGGTGCTGTGGGCGCTGATTGCCGCATCGGTAACCTATGCCGTCGTTTCCGAAGTGCGCGACAAAAAGAAGCGCAACGCTGCCGCCGCGTAGCGGGGAATTATTAGCGCGCGTTATAGAATGCACAGCATTCGTTGATTGACAAACCTGTCGGGCGGGACAAGAATAGTAAGTGAGAATCATGCTAGGAGGGATATCTATATGAAAATCGGATTGATCGGCTTGGGCATCATGGGCAAGCCCATGGCCAAGAACATGCTCAAAGCGGGCTATTCCCTGATGGTGAGCGACCTGAACCGGGCGGCCGTGGACGAGGTGGTGGCCGCGGGCGCCGTGCGCGCGGACAACCTGGAAATCGGCAGAACGTGCGACGTGGTGCTGACCATGCTCCCCAACAGCCCGCACGTCAAGGCGGTGATGCTTGGTGAAAACGGCGTGGCCGATGTTATGCAAAAGGGCGCGACGTTTATCGATATGTCCAGCATCAGCCCCATTGCCTCCAAGGAGATTGCCGAGGTACTCGGCAAAAAGGGCATCGACATGCTGGATGCGCCCGTATCGGGCGGTGAGCCCAAAGCCATCGACGGCACGCTGTCGTTCATGGTCGGCGGCAAGCAGGAGGTGTTCGACAAGTTCAAGCCGCTTTTGTCCACCATGGGCGCGTCGGTGGTGCGCTGCGGCGACGTGGGCGCGGGCAACACCACCAAGCTTGCCAACCAGATTGTCGTGGCGCTCAATATTGCCGCCGTGGGCGAGGCGCTGATGCTCTCCAAAAAGGCGGGCGTCGACCCCGAGCTGGTGTTCGAGGCAATTCGAGGCGGTTTGGCGGGCAGCACCGTGATGGAGGCAAAGGCGCCCATGATGCTGAGCGGCAACTACAAGCCCGGCTTCAAGATCGATCTGCACATCAAGGACCTCAACAACGCATTGGAAGCGGGCCACTCCGTCGGTTCGCCGCTGCCGCTGACGGCCGCGGTGATGGAGATGCTGCAGACCATGCGCGCCGAGGGCTGCGGGCAGGAGGATCACAGCGCCATCTCCAAGTATTACGAGCTGATCACGCGCGAGCGCATCGGCGCATAGCCAAGCGGCGGGAAAGGAGCACACCATGGCATTTCAACCCAAGGGCATCGTCGTGCCGATCGTTACGCCCTTCAAAAAGGACGGCAGCATCCATTTCCCCGTATATCGTCAACTGGTCGATCACCTGATCCGTAGCGGCGTCCACGGCATATTCCCCATGGGCACCACGGGCGAGTTCTACGGCATCTCCGATGAGGAAGCGGTGGAGCTGTTGCAGGCGACGGTGGAGGCGGTCAACGGCCGTGTGCCCGTCTACGCGGGCGCAAACCACATCACCACGCGCGGGGTCACGCGCTTCATCCGCCTTTGCGAAAACGTCAAGGGCATCGATGCGCTGTCGGTGCTGACTCCGATGTTTGTATCCCAAACGCAGGATGAACTGTACGCGCACTATAAAACCATTGCCGAAAGCACCAAGCTTCCCATTGTGATGTACAACAACAAGCCCAAGACGAACGTGACCATCGAGCCCAAAACCGTCAGGCGGCTTGCCCAAATCCCCAACATTGTGGCTGTGAAGGATTCCACGGGCGATTTTACCAACGCCATCGAGTACATCCGTTTGACCAAGGATATCCCCGATTTTTCTGTGATGCTCGGCCGCGATACGCTCATCCACGCGGGCCTGTGCCATGGCTCGACGGGCTCCATTGCCTCCTGCGCCAACGTTGCGCCCCGGCTCATTGCCGATATCTACGATAAGTATGTTGCGGGCGACTTGGCGGACTCGCTGGAGGCGCAGATGCGCCTCAACCCCTTGCGCATTGCCACCAACCTTGCCACCTTCCCCGCAATCATCAAGGCGGGGCTGGAGCTGGAGGGGTTTGAGGTGGGCAAGTGCCTGCCGCCCATCGGCCCTGTGAGCGAGGAAGCGCTGGCCGTCGTGCGCAGCGTATTGCAGGATCTGCAGTTGATCTGATATAGTATACATAACCGATACGCACGGGCGCGCGGGGCTGAATTTGGCCATCGGCGCCCGTTTGTTTGGGAAAGGGAGCGGGGAAACAACATGCAGAGCTTTATCACCATGGCTCAAATTCAGGGGCTGCTGTTTGTGTATATGCTGGTGGGATACTTTGTCAGAAAGGCCAAGCTGTTCGACGAGGGCGCCATCCGCGGCTGTACCAACCTGCTCATCTATGTGCTGCTGCCGTGCATGGTGCTGGATTCCTTTCATCGGGAGTGCGATATCGGCCAGCTCATCGCCGCAGGGCGGATGCTGATTGTGGCGTTTGCCGCCAGCTTTCTGGCCATTCTGCTCGGGAAACTCCTATACCGCCGCTACCCCGTCGAAAAGCAGACCATCATGCGCTACGGCACGCTGGTGGCCAACTCGGGCTTTGCGGGGCTGCCCATGGCCAAGCTTGCGTACGGCGAGCTGGGGCTGTTTTATGCATCCATATTCGTCATTCCCACGCGCATATTCATGTGGAGCGCGGGCATTTCCATGTTTACCGTGACCGATCGTGCGGAACGTCTGCGCAAGGTGCTGTTGAACCCGGGCATCATTGCGGTGGTGGTGGGTATGGCCGTGATGCTGCTGCAAATCCCGATTCCCACGATGGTGGGCAACGTGATAGCCAACCTGGGCGATTGCACAACGGTGCTGTCGCTGGTGATCGTGGGGGCGATACTGGCGGAGGTGGACGTGAAATCCATCTTTCGGCTCGATGTGCTGTACCTGTCCGCGGTGCGGCTGATTCTCATGCCGCTGTTGGTGATCGTCCTTTGCCGCGTGCTCGCCGTCGATCCGACGGCCACCGCCTGCGGCGCGATTCTGACGGGCATGCCCGTTGGCTCCACAACCGCCATCCTTGCCAAAAAGTACGGCGCGGATGCGGGGTTTGCATCCAAATGCGTGTTTTTATCGGTCGTGTTGAGCCTGATTACTATCCCGCTACTGTCGCTCGTGTTATAATGGTGCAAAAACTTGCATATTCCGCTTACGATAAGGAGGCAACCACATGAAACAACGCTTTATCCTGGCGCCCGACTCGTTCAAAGGAACCATGCGCGCCAATGAAATATGCGATATCTGGGAGGGCGCGATTCGGCAGCACCTGCCCGAAGCGCTGGTGACGCGCATCCCCATGGCCGATGGCGGCGAGGGACTGACGGAGGCGTATCTGCACGTTTTCGGCGGGGAGCGCATCGACTGCACGGTGACGGGCCCGTTGGGCAAGCCTTTGGACGCGTACTACGGCATCCTGCCCGATGGCAGCGCCGTGATCGAGATGGCGGCGGCGGCGGGGCTGGAGCTGATGGGGGAGGCAAGAAAGCCCCTGACGGCCACGACGTACGGCGTGGGCATGATGCTTGCGGACGCGGCGCGGCGCGGGGTGAAAAAGGTGCTGCTCGGACTGGGCGGCAGCGCCACCAACGATGGCGGCGTCGGCATGGCCGCGGCGCTCGGGTTTCGGTTTTTGAATGCCGACGGCAAGCCCGTCGAGCCGCTGGCGAAGAACATTTGGGCGATTGCTACGATTGTGCCGCCCGAGCAGGCCCTGCCGCTTTCCGTTACCGCGGCGTGCGATGTGGATAACCCGCTCTGCGGGCCCAACGGGGCCACCTGCACCTTTGGCCCGCAAAAGGGCGTTACCAAGGAGCAAATGCCGATA
>CAZRIT010000051.1:12245-13697 GCA_964600225.1 uncultured Oscillospiraceae bacterium
CGGGGGTCGTGGCGCACGATCTTGGCAAGGATGTTTTGGATGTGCCGGGCGCGGGCGCCGCGGGCGGCATGGGCGCGGCGGTGCTCGCATTTTTAAACGGCGCTCTCAAGCCGGGCATCGATGCGTTCCTGGACGCGGCGCAGTTTGACGCGTTGCTTTCGGATGCGGATTGCGTATTCACGGGCGAGGGCCGCATGGATGCGCAGAGCGCGCACGGCAAGGTGCCCATGGGCGTGGGGCTGCGCTGCAAAAGGGCGGGCGTTCCGTGCATTGCGCTGTGCGGCTCCCTTGGCGGCGGCGCGGAGGAAATGTATCAACACGGCATCACGGCGGCGTTTGCCTCCGTGCGCGGCACCTGCGATTTTCGACAGGTGCAGGCAACCTGCCGCGAGGACACCAAGCTATTGATGGATGCGGTGCTGCGGCTGATGCTTGGGGTTCGGCAGTGAGGGGCATATGATGGACAGAACGGTTTACGAAGTGTTCGGCAGCGACGCCAAGACCATGACCATGGCGCTTTTGGAGGCGGCCGAGGTCAACGAGCGGATTCCCGCGGGCGCGTCGATTGCGCTCAAGCCCAATCTGGTCGTGCCCAAATCACCCGATAGCGGCGCAACCACGCATGCGGGCGTGCTGGAGGGCATACTGGAATATCTGACCGAGCATGGCCGCCGCAACATGGCTGTGATCGAGGGCGCATGGGTGGGCGACAGCACGCGCCGCGGCTTTGCGGTATGTGGTTACGACGCTTTGGCCAAGCGCTTCCACGCGGAACTGATCGATTTGAAACAGGACAAAACGCGTACCGTGCAGACCAAGATCGGCCCCATGGAGATCTGCTGCAAGGCGCTGGATACGGATTACCTGATCAACCTGCCCGTGCTCAAGGGGCATTGCCAGACGGTGATGACGTGCTCGCTCAAAAACTGCAAGGGCTGCATTCCCGATAAGGAGAAGCGCCGCTTCCATGCGCTGGGGCTGCACCGTCCCATTGCGGCGCTGGCGGCCGCGCTGAAGCCGCAGCTGACCATTGTGGACGCCATCTGCGGCGATTTGGATTTTGAGGAGGGCGGCACGCCCGTGCCGATGAACCGCATGCTGCTGGGCACGGATATGGTCATGCTCGATGCGTACGGCTGCCGATTGATGGGCATCCGTCCGAGCGACGTATCGTATATCGCGCTGGCCGAGTCGTTCGGCGCGGGCCATGCGGCCATGGCGGAAAACGAACTTGTGCAACTCAACACGCCCGATTGCGCGCAGGGCGCGTTCAGCCCCGTGGGCATCGTCAAAAAGCTGACCAAAAACGTCGATGCGCGGCAGGCCTGCTCGGCCTGCTTTGGTAACCTTGTCCATGCGCTCTATCGCATGGAGCGCGAGGGCACGCCCTGCCGTGAACCTATCGCCATCGGGCAGGGGTTTTCCGATGTGCCCGTCGATGGCGTGGGGGTT
>CAZRIT010000052.1:0-13687 GCA_964600225.1 uncultured Oscillospiraceae bacterium
CGCCAAGGCGCTGGCCGCGCTCAACGGCGCGGACGTTGGCGCATAGGTGTGCTTATGCAACAAAATTGTAAAGATTTTGGTGTAACATGGCAGATGTGCGCGGCTTTGTGTTAGAATAGCCGCATTAGTACGAATGCCATCGACACGGAGGATACGGGACCTATGAACAATTGCGCCGCGCGCGGCAAACTTTGGATCATGCTCATGCTGGCTGTGGCCGCAATGCTTCTTTGCGCCTGCGGAAAGGGCGAGGTGTCCGAAGTGGCAGCCGCCAAGCCCAATACAGAGGCTACGCCCGTCGTCATCCGGCTGGATATGGTGGAGGCGCCCGCCACGCCGACCCTGCCGCCCGCCACGTTGACGCCCACGCCCGAGCCGACGCCCACGCCGCTGCCGTTTTCCCACTATGCGCCCACGATCAACATGACCTATGAGGAGCTGGTGGGCGGCACGAGCGATGTCAAGTCGGACGCCAGGACGCTGCTCAAGGATGGCTATCCCGATCCAAACACATACTATATCATCGTGGACTTGCAATGGCAGGTGACGATGATCTACAAGCGTCTGGACGACGGCACCAAGTTCGGCAAGCCCGATTTGGACAACCCCGTGCGCTATATGATCTGCTCCACGGGCAATCCAGACAGGGAGTACGGACACGAAACGACCACGGGCATATTCCAGATCGAGCGCTCGAAATCCAACTTCTATCAATTTGTCAATCTGGAGGCGGCGCAGTACCTTACCCGTATCCGCAGCCGCACCTATTTTCATTCCGTATTGTATGAGAAGAAGGGCAACCTCAACACCCTCATGAAGGATTCGTACGACAATCTGGGCAAAAAAGCGTCCCATGCCTGTATTCGGCTAACGGTGCCCGATGCACGGTGGATTTTCTATAACATTGGCTACGGCACAACGTGCGAAATCCGCATGGGCGACCCGCTGGATACCGAAACGCAGCTCATCCGCGCGCAGCTTGTGCTGCCGCCCTCCAAGGAGAACGTCAAGCTGAACATCAAGGACATTCCCTGGACGGATAACTGGACGATTGACGACGTGGCGCACGAGCTCAAGTATGTCAGCGAGGCGTTGCCGCTGCCCGATTTGGGCGAGGGCGACGATGATCTGGCCACCCCCACGCCCGATCCCGCGGCAGGCGGCGGCACCCCGCCGACAATCGATGACGGCGGCGGCAGTACGGGCGGTGACAGCGGCGGTACGGGCGGCGATGACGGTCGATCCGACGGCGGCATCTACAGCTGACGGGCGGAAGGTAGGCATGCCGATCAACACTGGACGAAAAAGACATATTGTCGTTTTGGCATCGATGCTGCTCGTAGCGGCGGCATCGATGCTTTCTTTTCGCAATGCGCTGGCGGAGGAGACGCCGAGCGATGCGGCGGCCATGCTGCTTGCCGCCGTGACGGACGCCGAGCCAACGGAAGCCGCACAGGCCAAGCTGGCCGCCGACCGACTGCGTTACGATGGCGGTTACATCCTTTCCATGCCCGATTCCGACGGCGTGGTGGCTGCGCCCGATCGGGACAACGTGCCGACAGCGGTAGCCAAAATGATTGCGGCGGGCTTTGACGGCGCGTCGCTACAAACGCAGGCGCTGTTTGACGGCATAACGCTTTCCGCCTACGGCGACTACGCTGCGCACGCGGAGCGGTTCCAAACGCTGTCGGAACGCATCGCGATTGCCTGCAGGCAATCGCTTGCCGACGTCATGCCGACGGTGAGCGGCTGGTTTCGGCAGATGGAGCTGCCGATGCTGCCGCCAAACTGGGTGGAGACGGCCCCGCACTGGAAGTATGTGGCCGCGTTTTGCCATGCGTTTGGATTGGAGGAAGGGGCCATGCGCATGGTGCGCAGCATGCAGGTGGAGCTGACGCGTCAGGTGGGCGGCGGTACGGCGCTTACCATCCGCTACCCGTCGATCGAAACCGCCTGTGCCACTGCCGAGCGGGAGCAGCTCATGCAGGCGAGGTTTGCGTATGCCTATCTCAACACCGTCTATGACGATGCGGGCAGCCTTTTGGAGCCCACGCGGGATGCCCTGCCCGAATCGGACTTTTCCACGTTGATTCACCCGACGCCCGGCGACACCATCAAGGACGGCTGGTACCTGCCGCGTTCCAACGGCACCAGGGTACACATGGGCACCGATATCCGCTCCGTTCCCAGG
Source organism: uncultured Oscillospiraceae bacterium (assembly GCA_964600225.1). GTDB lineage: Bacteria > Bacillota > Clostridia > Christensenellales > CAG-138 > CAZRIT01. Next base: position 2,192 of record CAZRIT010000052.1, read on the forward strand.
AAGCGCATCCACTCCGTCACCGATGGCACGGTGTTGTACATCGGCTACATGGACATCCCGGGATACTATGTGGTGGTGCGCGATCCGTACGGGTATGAGTACCATTACTACCATCTCAATGAGAACACAAGGTTTGTGCAGGAGGGCGATACGGTGCGCCAGGGCGATGTGATCGGCCGCGTCGGCAACACGGGAAACAGCGCCGCGTACCACCTGCACCTTGCCATCATTTCCCCCGACGGGCGGTATCTCAACCCGTACAATCTGTTCCGCGATGCGGGCATCGGGCCGATTCTTTCATAAGCACGGTGTGCAAACCGTGGTGCGGGTTGCATGGCGCGCTTCAGCGCCGCATTGCCGCGGCGTTGTTTTTTGGACAGATTTGCCCCTTGTGTCCCAAAGATGCGAATGGTATAATACAAATACTTGTGGGACTTTGCCCATTGGAGGCGAAAGATGCGGATCATTGCCGGGACGGCCCGCGGCAGGCGCTTTGATGCGCCGACAGGCATGGATACGCGTCCCACGCTGGCGCGCGTAAAGGAATCGGTCTTTGGCATGTTGCAGTTCGATGTGCCCGAAAGCCGCGTGCTGGATCTGTTTTCGGGTTCGGGCAACCTGGGGCTGGAGGCGGCTTCGCGCGGGGCGCAAGCGGTTGTTTGTAACGATAAATCCCCTGTCTGCGCCAGACAGATTGCCCGCAATGCGGAACTGTTGAAACTGGCGGATACGGTGACGGTGATGCAGTGCGATTACAACGACTGCATTGATCGGCTCAAGCGCGAGGGCCGCGCGTTCGATCTGGCGTTTCTGGATGCGCCGTATGCCGACGGCACCGCACAAAAAGCGGCCGAACGGCTCCTTTCGGAGGGGCTGATTGCGCCGGGCGGGCGCGTCATTTTGGAGCATGCAACCACTTTGCCGCCCGATACGTCCCATATGGCGGGCACCGTCGTGACCTCGCGCAGGTATGGCGAATGTGCCGTGACCATCATACAAAAGGAGAACGCATGAGAATCGGCGTCTACCCGGGCAGCTTCGACCCGTTCACCATCGGCCATCACGACGTGCTCAAGGGCGCGCTGCGCATGTTCGATTTGGTATATGTCAGCGTCCTGCGCAACTCCTCCAAGACGCCCGTGTTTTCTACGCAGGAGCGGGTGGATATGATCCGTCGGATGGTGGAGGACGAGGGCTGGGAGAACGTCCGCGTCGCGGCGTTTGACGGGCTGCTGGTGGAGCATGCCAGGGAGATTGGCGCGGGCCATATCATCCGCGGCCTGCGCGCCATTACGGATTTTGAGTACGAGTTCCAGATTGCTTCGATGAATAAGCTGCTGGAGCCCGAGGTACAGACGGTTTACTTCATGGCCAGTCCCGAGCACTCGTTTTTGAGTTCCAGCATCATTCGTGAAGTTGGTTCCATGGGTGGCAATATTCGGGGCCTTGTGCCCGATAGCATCTATAATTTCATTGCAGAAAGGCTTAAAAGATCATGAGCAACGCACAAACGATGAAGATCTTCAGCATCATCAACCGCATGAAGCTGGAATTGGAGGATAGCCCCAAAACCAAGTTTGGCACGCCGAACAAGCGGCTTGTGGAAATCGATGTGATATTGGACCTGTTGGAGGATCTGAAGGTTGTGATTCCCGAGGATATCCGCCGCGCAACGGGTATCATTGCCGAGGCGGAGAACACCATCCGCGACGCCAAGGAGACGGCGGTGGAGATCGTGGACGCCGCGCATCAGGAGGCAGAGGCCATTACCCAGCAGGCGCAGGCCAATGCCGACAACCTGGTGGAGCAGGCGAACGTGGAGTTTGAATCCCGCGTCAACGAATCGGAAGTATATAAAGAAGCGTTCACCCGCGCCAGCGCCGTTTCGGGCGAGGCGGAGGAGAACGCCAACGCCATTTACAACGGCGCGCGCAAGTATGCCGACGATATTTTGTCCGATCTGCAGCGGTACTTAAACGATTACCATCAAATGATCGAGAATAACCGCAGGGAGCTGGGGGTCAGCGAGGAACAGGCACAGCCCATCCCCGCGCCCGCGCCGATGCCGCAGCAGGCCATGCAGCCTGTGCAGCAGCCCGCGTCCGTCCAGCAGCGGCCCGTGCAGCAGCGGCCCGTACAACAGGGCGCGCCGATGCAGCAGCGCCCCGCGCAGCCGCCCGTCAATCAGGGTGCGCCCATGCAGCGCCCGCCGCAGCAGGCACAGCGTCCCATGCCGCCGCAGCAGGCGGCCCGCCCGCAGGATATGCGGCACGCGGTGGAGGAGGATCCCATGGCCACGCGCCAGTTCCGTCGCCCCGCGCCGCCCGTCGGCCGCCCGCTCGAGGAGGAGGAAGCCCCCCGCAAGCGCGCGCCCCGCGAGGAGGAGCAGCCCAAGAAGAAAGGGTTCTTCCAGCGCCTGTTGGATACGGATGACGATGAGGAGTTCGATTCCGACGAGGATGAGGATTGGGGCAAGCCGGCCGAGCGCAAGGCCAAGCCCGAAAAGAAGCCGCGCAAGCGCCTCATCGAGTTCATCGAGGAGGATGACGACGAAGAGGAAGAGGATTATTGATTTGGTTTTGATTCTGCCCGGGCCGCGCACCCGGGCTTTTTCATAACCAGCGACAGCAAATACACGGCGACCAGCCCCAGCACGCACGACCATGTAAGCGCCAGCCCGAACAGGCCGTTGGACAGATACCGTTCGGCCCGATCGGCCCAGGCGGGCGCCGCTTCGGATACAAACAACGGCGTGAGCAGGTAGGCGATCACCATGGACGCAAGGCCCAGTAAAAGCTTTTGGCACAGATATTTGCCCACATCTGGCAGGTCGGTTACGATCATGGCCTGCGCGCATATGCAAGCGCCCCCGAACGAAACAAAAAACGCCGTCAGCGCATAGGCCGCGCGAACGGACAGGCGGAGCGACGGCACGGCCGCGCAGCCCGTGGTCAGTTCGGCCAGCCCCGTGACGATGGCTGTAAGCAGCGGCTGCTTGGGAAACAGCAGCGCGGTTGCCAGCTTGGAAAGCACATAGAAGAATACAATGCACCCGCCGATGCGCAGCATGGCAAGCATGCCCTCCCCGATATCGGTCATGGCGTTGCCCGCGGGTGCGGCGCAGGGCTTTGCGGGCGCGGCGGCGGAGGCGGATTTGCTGCGGCAAAGACCCTGTATCATGAGCCCGACGCATGCGCTGCCGTAGTGCGCAATCGCCAGCGGCAGAAATCCCGCGGGGGTTTGGAACAGGCCGATGCACACCACGCCCATCAAAAACATGGGGCTGCAGAGGTTGCAAAAGCCAGCCATGTCAGCGCAGTCCATTATGCCGCACAGCCGTGCGCCCGTCGGGTAGCCGCCCAGCGCGCCCAGCAGCAGACAGATCCACGCGGGGCGCTTGACGATTGCCTGCATGCGTTCCAGCACGCCGAATCGAAACAAAAGCGATACGAGCACATAGAATGGAAACAGCGTTGGCAGCACGCGGTTTTGCCAGAGTGCGAGCGCTTCCTGCGCGGCACGGATTGCGTCGCTTGCCGACAGCAGCAGCAGGATGCAAAACCCGATGCACAGGGCGGCGGACAGTCGTTTCAGCATGTATCCTCCAAACGCTTGCGGTATTCTGCCCCGAAGGATATGACAGATAACCATGAATATGCTATAATATGCAACGCATATTTCAGGCGATCAACCGCTGCGCCCGCGTTGGCGGACGCAAGGCGGCCCGAGATATGCCATACTACAACATAATGCGTTGATTGATCGGATATGCGGAGGGTTTTTATGCCAAAAAAGGTCGGGTTGGCTTTGGGCGCGGGCAGCACCAAGGGGTTTGCGCACATTGGCGTGCTGCAGGTGCTGCAGCGCAACAATATTCCCATCGATATGATCGCGGGCTGCAGCATGGGGGCCATCATCGGCTCCATCTATGCCGTGGGCAGCGATATGGATATGCTGGAACGCTACGTTACGGCCATGAGCCTGCGCGGATACTTGGACATTGCCAACCCGCTGGGCGGCGGCCTGATCCGCGGCGAACGGATTGAGGAGCTGATCCGCGTGCTGACCCACGGCAAAACCTTTGCCGAGACCAAAACGCCGTTTGTGTGCGTGGCGGTCGACGCCGTCAACGGCACGCTCGACGTATTGGATACGGGCATGCTGCACAGCGCCGTGCGCGCAAGCATGTCCATTCCGAGCATATTCTCGCCGCATAAGCTGAACGGAAAAACGTATGTCGACGGCGGCGTGCTGCGGCGTGTGCCGTGCGATACGCTGCGTAACCGCGGCATGGATGTGGTCATCGGCGTGGACGTGGGTTATCATGGCGGGGAAACCGATGTGGCCGATATGAACGCATATCAACTGCTCAACCACACCATTCATTTGATGCAGTGGGATATGGCGCTGCGCCACAGGGACGATGCGGATTTGATGCTCGTGCCCGAGGTGCAGTATATTACGGGGATTTTTCAGATGGATTCTGTGGAAGAGTGCATTGAGGAGGGGCGGCGCGTGGCGACCGAGGCACTGCCCGCAATACGCAAGCTGATTGGCATGGCCGAGCCGAGCGGACTTGTCCGATAGCGTTACAGCACGACGGGGCCGCTCAAGTCCCGCTTGATATCGTTGCCTGTGGCATACGCGATCAAATCGGTGCTGAGCATGTCGGTCTCCAGATTTCTTTGCACGATCAAAGGGCTTTGCTCGATATCGGCATTGCGCAAAATCAATGGCGCGCGCTTCTGCCTTGCGATTTCCGCAAGCAGCGGGCGCGCCGTTTTTTGGAAGCCGAGCACGCGCAGATACGAGCCCTCGCGGCTTGAAACCGTGGCGTGAATTTGATCCACCGTGATGCCAAGCAGCGCGCACACGGCGATGCGCTTGATGCGCGCAAGCGTGTAGCGCTTGCTCTTGACCGCCTCAAAGAATGCGCCGAGCGTGGTGACCGTGCGCGCGGCGCGGTACAGCACGTTTTCAAAGCCCTCGCCCACGTCGGGTATCTGCATCAGCGCGGCGGGGCTTAGGCGGCGGAGGGCATACAGCGTCATGTCGGAAAGCGATTCGGGCGGGATGACGAACTGCTCGTCAAACAGCAGCGGCCCGCCGACAAAGGAGGGCATGGCGGTGAGCACGTCGCGGTTGCCGTCGGCGATGGCGCGGCGGATGGCCGTGGCGCTGGAGAACTCGCCCGAGAGCGTTTCGGAGTGGTACTCCGCGCCGATGCGCGTGATGGGCAGCGGCCGTATCTTGGGCGCGTGGACGCGCAGCGCATACAGGTACTCGACGGCGAGGATGTTGTTGGGCTGTACGATGGCTTCGAGCATGTTGCGCGGCACGCCGTAGTCGGCAAGCGCCTCATACCTGGCGCGTGGGAACGACTTGCCGCTTTTGAGGTGCTCGGCCAGCGCGCGCTTGTATGCGGGCGGCTCGGTGGAGAGGATATCGGCCAGCTGATAGAGCGTGGACAGATCCGTCTCCTCGCACCCGAACGCCAGCTCCGTTACCACGCCCGTGGCGGCCAGCGTTTTGACGCCGCCCAGCGCAAAGCGTTCCGCGCTTGCAACCGCGTAGACGCTGGGCAGCTCCAGCACAACATCCGCACCCGCCTTGAGCGCCCAAAGCGTGCGCGTGTATTTATCCGTACAGGCGGGCTCGCCGCGCTGCACAAAATTGCCGCTCATCACAACAATGCAATGCGTGGCGCCTGCGCGGGCCTTTGCCTGCTCCATATGGTAGATGTGGCCGTTGTGCAACGGATTGTACTCGGCGATGACGCCAACAACGTTCATGCGGCTACCCCCAAATTGAGTATACCATTTTATGGGGCAATGTGGTATACTCTAGCTGCTGTCTTTCGGAGCTTTTTTGGGGTACGCCATACATTGGCCGCGAAAGGTGGCGACATCACAACGACAGATCGGAAGGCGGAAACACATATGGCGATCATGGATCAAATCAAGGCAAAGGCAAAGCAGAGCATCAAGCACATTCTCCTGCCCGAGGGTACGGAGGAGCGCACCGTGCAGGCTGCGCAAAAGATTGTGGACGAGGGGATAGCCAAGGTCACCTTGCTTGGCAACGCCGAGGAAATCGCGGCGGTTGCGGCAAAGTTCAACGTATCCCTCAAGGGCGTGGGCATTCTGGACCCCGTCAAGGACCCCGAATTGCAGCGCTATATTGAACTTTTTTATGAGATGCGCAAGGAAAAGGGCGTGGACATGGCCAAGGCGGAGAAGATGATGAAGAACCCGCTGTTCTACGCCGCCATGATGATTAAGGAAGGCCGCGCGGACGGCATGGTCGCGGGCGCCATCAGCACCACGGGCGATACGCTGCGCCCGGGCCTGCAAATCATCAAGATGGCCAAGGGCATCTCGGTCGTGTCGAGCTGCTTTATCATGGAAGTGGCCAACAAGGCCTATGGCGACAACGGCGTGCTGGTTTTCGGCGATTGCGCGGTCAACCCCAACCCCACGGCGGAACAGCTGGCGGCCATCGCCATCTCGTCGGCAGCCACCGCCAAGGCGCTTTGCGGCATCGAGCCGCGGGTGGCGATGCTGTCGTTTTCCACCAAGGGCAGCGCCAAGCACGAGCTGGTGGACAAGGTTTCCGCCGCAACCAAGCTGGTGCAGGAGCTTGCGCCCGCGCTCAACGTCGACGGCGAACTGCAGGCCGACGCAGCGCTGGTGGAGAAGGTCGGGCAGCTCAAATCGCCCGGCAGCCCCGTTGCGGGCAAGGCCAACGTGCTCATATTCCCCGATTTGCAGGCGGGCAACATCGGCTACAAGCTGGTGCAGCGCCTTGCGGGCGCGGAGGCCGTCGGCCCCATCTGCCAGGGCTTCAAGTATCCCGTGAACGATCTTTCCCGCGGCTGCAGCATCGAGGATGTTGTCTCCGTGGTAGCCATCACCGCCGTACAGGCGCAGAATCAGTAAGGAGAACCGCACCATGACCTACATTCTGGTAATCAACGCAGGCAGCTCGTCGCTGAAGTATCAGCTCATCGACATCGACAAAGAGACCGTCATTGCCAAGGGCAATTGCGAGCGCATCGGCATCGAAGGCTCGTTCATCGGCTACAAGCCGACGGGCGGCGAGGAGTACAAGGCCGAAAAGCCCATGAAAACGCACGAGGATGCCATCAAGCTGGTGCTCGAAGTGCTGGCCGATCAAAAGATCGGCGTGATCTCCGATATGAAGGAGATTGCGGCCGTGGGCCACCGTGTGCTGCACGGCGGCGAAAAGTATTCCGAGCCCGTGCTCATCAACGACAAGGTGCTCGAAGCCATCGAGGAATGCATCCCGCTGGGGCCGCTGCACAACCCCGCCAACCTCATGGGCATCCGCGGCTGCATGGCGGCAATGCCGGGCGTGCCGATGGTGGCGGTGTTCGATACCGCATGGGGCCAGTCCATGGAAAAACGTGCCTACATGTACGCGCTTCCATACGAGGCGTACGAACAATACAAGGTTCGCCGCTACGGCTTCCACGGCACGTCGCACCGCTATGTATCGGGCCGTGCCGTCGAAAAGCTGGTCAAACTGGGCATCCCGAAGGAAAAAACCCGCGTGATTACCTGCCATCTGGGCAACGGCTCCAGCCTGTCGGCCGTCAAGGGCGGCAAGTGCGCGGATACGTCCATGGGCCTGACGCCACTGGAAGGCGTGCCGATGGGCACCCGCTGCGGCAGCATCGACCCCGCCATATTGCCGTTTTTGATGGGGCGCACGGGCATGACCCCCAAGGAAATGGATACCTACATGAACAAAAAGAGCGGCATGCTGGGCGTTTCGAGCGTTTCGAGCGATTTTCGGGATCTCGGCAGCGCCGCAGCGGAAGGCAACGACCGCGCCAAGCTGGCGCTGGATATGTTTGTGTATAAGGTCAAGCAGTTCATCGGCGCATACGCGGCAACGCTCGGCGGCGTGGACGCCATCGTGTTCACCGCGGGCGTGGGCGAAAACGACCGCAATGTGCGCGCCGACGTGCTCAAAGGGTTAGAATACCTTGGTGTGGAGACGGATTTTGATTACAACCAAACCTGCCCACGCGGACAGGAAGTAGAGCTTTCCACCAAGAACAGCAAGGTGCGCGTGTACGTCATCCCCACCGACGAGGAGATGACTATTGCGCGCGATACGGCGGCTCTTGCACTGTAAGCAAATTGACGCTATAATAGTTACGGAATCTGAATTGGAGGATAACGCAATGAAACATACGGTAACCGTTCAGCAGCCCTGCATCAAGGCCGACGCCAAAACCGCCTGCGGCGAATGTCAGGCAAGCTGCCAGTCCGCCTGCAAGACGTCCTGCACCGTCGCCAACCAAAAGTGCGCCAAGCAGGAAAAATAACCTTCCACCATCATGGCAATCAAAGAAAGGCCGTTTTGCGGCCTTTCTTTCGGTTTTCATCCACCATTCTGCGCCGCTTGGAAGCTTCGGCTTGATCGGCCAACCGTGAGGCAACAACATGATACATGCGTTTCAGTTTCAAGATTTATACATTCTGCGCGATACCGAAAGCGGGGCCATCCACCTGCTCGACGACAAGGCTTATGCCGTTGCCAAGGCCATCGAGACGGGCGGCGACGTATCCGCGTGCGGCCCGGACAAGCGGGAGGCCGATGAAATACTGGCCGAGTTTGCCGAGTTGAAGGCGCAGGGCGCGTTGGATGCGCCCATGCCGTCGGCGCCCATGGTACAGGGCGGCTATGTGATCAAATCCATGTGCCTGCATGTGGCGCACGATTGCAACCTGCGCTGCAAATACTGCTTTGCCGCAACGGGCGATTTCCACGGGCAGCGTATGCTCATGACGAGCGAAACGGGCAGGCAGGCGCTCGATTTTTTGATGACCGCCAGCGGGAACCGCAAGCACCTGGAGGTGGACCTGTTTGGCGGCGAGCCGTTGATGAACCTTGCAGTATGCAAGGATATCGTCGCCTACGGGCGCGCGCTGGAAAAGCGCTTTGGCAAGGAAATCCACTTCACCATGACTACCAACTGCGTGGCCCTCAACGATGACGCCATCGATTTTATCAACCGCGAAATGCACAATGTTGTCATCAGCCTCGACGGACGCAAGGACGTGCACGATGCGCTGCGTCCCACCGTCAACGGCAAGGGCTCTTACGATCTTATCACCGAAAACGCCCGTCGGCTCATCCTTGGCCGCGGCGATAAGGAATACTATGTGCGCGGCACGTTCACCCGCAACAACCTCGATTTTTTGGAGGACGTGAAGGCCCTGCGCGCGCTTGGGTTTGAGCAGATATCGCTGGAGCCCGTCGTGCTGCCCGCCGACAGCCCGTACAGCATCCTGCCCGCGCACCTCGACGGCATCGATCGGGAATACGATGCGCTGGCGACCTACTATCTGGAGGCGAGAAAGACCCCCGATACATGGCTCAACTTTTTCCACTTCATGTACGATCCCGTGGGCGGCCCGTGCTTGCGTAAGCGCATCAACGGCTGCGGCGCGGGCCTGGAATATGTGGCGGTCACGCCCGACGGGGAGCTGTACCCTTGCCATCAGTTCGTCGGCATGACGGACTGGCGCATGGGCACGCTGTCGGACGGCATGGACGAAACCGTGCGCGCGCGCTTTCGGGACTGCAACGTATTGACCAAAAAGGCCTGCCAAAGCTGTTGGGCCAAGTACGACTGCGCGGGCGGCTGCCTTGCCAACGCCTGCCTGTACGGCGGCGGGCTGGATACCCCGCATGATATCAGTTGCCACCTGATGCGAAAACGCCTGGAATGCGCCATCGGCATCCATGTAAAGGAGCAGGGCTGATGCGGTTTCGGGCGCTGTATGACGGTGCGTACGATGCCGCGCTGCTAACGGAATGGATGGATGCATGCGGCATATCCGCATTGACGGCGCGCGCGCTGTATCGGCGCGGCTTGCGCACGCGGGCGGAGGCGGAGACGTTTTTGCATCCGAGCCGCGCGCAGCTGTTCGACCCGTACCTGCTGCCCGATATGGACGTCGCCGTGGCGCGCATCCGCGCCGCGGTGGCCGCCAACGAACGCATCTGTATCTATGGGGATTACGACGCCGACGGCGTGTGTGCGGGCGCCATCCTGCTCAAGTGCTTCCGCAAACTGCGGGCCAACGCGTTTTTGTATATCCCATCCCGCCACGGCGACGGCTACGGCCTGAATGCCGAGACCATCCGCAAGCTTGCCGCAAGCGGCGTTCGGCTGATCGTCACCGTCGATAACGGTATCGCCGCCATTGAGGAGGCGGAGCTGTGCGCTGCGCTTGGCGTTCAGCTGATCGTGACGGATCACCACCGTCAGGGCGACAGACTGCCCAAGGCCGTGGCGGTTGTCTCCGCTTCCCGAACGGATGCGGCCTACCCAAACCCACACCTGTGCGGCGCGGCCGTGGCCATGAAGCTTTCGTGCGCGCTGCTGCCCGATGAGGACCACGCGGACGATCTGGCGCTGGCCGCGGTGGCGACGGTGGCCGACGTGGTGCCCCTGCTTGGCGAGAACCGCGCCATTGTCGCCTGCGGCATGCCGCATATCGTGCAAAATGCGGGTCTGGCCGAGCTGATCGACGTGGCGGGCGCGGGGGAGAAGCCCGTCAGTTCCAAGACGCTGGCGTACCTGATTGCGCCGCGCCTGAACGCGGCGGGCCGCATGGCCGATGCGCAGCGCGCCGCGGCGCTGCTGTTGTGTACGGAGCGTAGGCAGGCCAATCCGCTTGCCGTATCGCTCAACAACGATAACCGCTTGCGGCAGGATATCGAGGCGGAGATCATGCAGCAAGCGCTGGACAGGATTGCCGAAGCGCACATGGAGGAACAGAGCGCGCTGTTGCTGCACCGTGCGGACTGGAACCCGGGCGTGGTGGGCATTGTCGCTTCCCGCCTGGCCATGCGCTTTGGGAAACCCGCCATCCTGTTTACGGGCGCAGACGGCGTGCTGACGGGCTCGGGCCGCAGCCCCGCGGGCATCGACCTGTATGGCGCGTTGCAGCACTTTTCCGATCGGTTCGTGCGCTTTGGCGGGCATCGGCGCGCCGCGGGCGTGACCATTGAGGAACCGCTGCTTGCCGCGCTGCAAAGCGATTTTTCCGATTATATCGACTCGGTCTATCCGCCCGACATGCTGCAGCCCACCGTGGTATACGAGGAGCAGGTTGCATTAGGCGACCTGACGCAGCGCTGCGTGGAGGAGCTGGAGCTGCTGGGGCCGTTTGGCGAGGGCAACCCAGAGCCCGTGGTGCTGTTGGATGGCGTGCGGTTTTGCGACGTATCCTACATGAGCGGCGGCGCGCACCTGTCGGCCAGCCTGACCGACGGGGAAACGGCCATGCGCACGGTGGCGTTTGGCAAGGGAGACCGCCATGCGGAGCTGACGGAGGCGGGCAGCTGGCAGGTGACCGCCAAGCCCGTTGTCAACCGCTTTCGGGGCCGTGAGACGGTCGAGCTGATGCTCATGGACGCGGAGCTGCTGGGCGTTTTGGGCCAGCGTCGGGG
>CAZRIT010000053.1:0-13560 GCA_964600225.1 uncultured Oscillospiraceae bacterium
GGCCGCTATTTCTTTGCCCGTACGACACAAAGAATGCAAATCCCGTCCTCCTTTGACCCTTTCGTTTCAAGGTCTTTCACTTATAACACGATTCAGGAAGTCAAATCCTGATTTTTTTGTTGAAACCCTTTTGATTTTAGCATATCAAACCAAATGCGCAATTCGTGTCTGCCCGCGCGCCTTTTGCTTGCCTTGGGCGCGGCAAACGGTTACAATAGCTGTGTATGAGCATTCTGGAAGCGTTTTCGGACAACATACCGTCCGCAGCCCTGCGCGCGCCCGCGCAGATCGCCCCGCTGTCGCTGGCGCTTGTCGGCGACACGGTGTACGATCTGTATGTGCGCACGCTGTTGGTTTCCACGCGCGACGGCACGCCGCATACCCTGCACCTGCTTGCAGCAAAGTATGTATGCGCGGCGGGTCAGGCGGCGGCCTTTCGCCGCATCGAACACATGCTGACCGAGCAGGAGCTTGGCGTATACAAGCGCGGCCGCAATGCCCACAGCGGCACCGTCCCCAAAAATGCCAGCGTAGCGGACTACCACACGGCCTCGGGCTTTGAATCGCTGCTGGGCTGGCTGTATCTCAACGACAGCAACGCGCGCCTCAACGAACTGATGCGCGCGGCAATACAGGAGGTTTCACCTTGAGCAACGATTTTAACCGATCCAACCGCAGCGGCGGCGGCCGCAACAATAATGCGGACAAGCCCCGTTCCTACAACCAAAAAGACGGCGACAAGCCGCGCACCTATGGCGATAAGTCCCGCACCTACGGCAAGCCCGACGGCGACAAGCCCCGCGCCTATGGCGACAAGCCCCGCACCTACGGCGACAAGCCCAACGGCTACGCGCCCAAGGGCGGCGGCAAGCCGTATGATCGGCGCAAGCCCTATGATCAAGATCGCAGGACGCCCTCTGCGGATGTCGAGCGGGAGCCGCTTGCCCAGCAGGGCGGCGAGGACGAGGCGCCGTTTTTGATCATCGGCCGCAACGCCGTGCGCGCCGCCGTCAAAACGGAGCGCAGCATCGACCGCATCCTCTACGCGCCCGATCCCGACGGCCCCGTTCGGGAAATCCTGTCGCTGGCCAACGAGCGCAAGCTCGTTACCCGCGAGACCGACCGCAAAAAGCTGGACGAGCTGTGCATGCCGCTGGGTCATGGCGGAAAGACGGGCAATCATCAGGGCATCGTGGCCTACGCCGCAGGCGTGGAATACTGCGATGTTGCGGATATCCTGGCCGTTGCCAAGGAGCGCGGTGAGCTGCCGTTTGTGATCGTTTTGGATGGCATCATGGACCCGCACAACCTCGGCTCCATCATCCGCAGCGCCGACTGCGCGGGCGCGCACGGCGTGATCATCGGCAAGCGCCGCAGCGCATCCGTCACCGCCGCCACCGTCAAGGCCGCCGCGGGCGCATGTGAGCACGTCAAAATCGCGCGCGTGGTCAACATCTCCGCCGCCATCAACGAGCTCAAGCGCGCGGGGCTGTGGATTGTCGGCGCGGATATGGAGGGACGCTCCATGGACGAGCAATCGCTCAAGGGCGCCATGGCCATCGTCATCGGCAGCGAGGGCGAGGGCATGCGACGGCTGGTCAGCGAGAGTTGTGATTTTCTGGTTTCGATTCCCATCGGCGGGCATGTGGGCTCCCTCAACGCCTCCGTCGCCGCCGCCGTACTCATGTTTGAAAAGAAACGGCAGGATCGCACCGTATGACGTTGCCCGCGCTCCAAACCGACGAACAGCTGCTTACGCTGCTGCGCGCAGGCGACAGCGCCGCCGAGGCGCTGCTTTACGAGCGCTACAAGCCCGTTGTGCGCAGCAAGGCGCGCACCTATTTTCTGGTCGGCGCGGATCGGGAGGATATCATACAGGAGGGTATGATCGGGCTGTACAAGGCCGTGTGCGACTGCGCGCCAGATCGGCAGGCCTCGTTCCATGCCTTTGCGGACCTGTGCATTACGCGCCAGATCATCACCGCCATCAAGCGCGCCACGCGCAAAAAGCACCTGCCGCTCAACACCTATGTGTCGCTCAACAGCACCGTGTTTGACGACAACTCAGAGCGCACGCTGGCCGATATTCTGGCAAGCGCCTCCGATAACGACCCCGAGGCCGCGTACCTGATGGGCGAAAGCCTGGCCGCCATGCAGCGCGGCATTGCTCACGCGCTGACCAAGCTGGAGCGCGATGTGCTCAACCTCTACCTCGACGGGTTATCGTACCAGCAGATTGCCGATACGCTGCACCGCTCCACCAAGTGCATCGACAACGCCATACAGCGCGTCAAGCGCAAGCTGGAAACGCAGCTTCGCGGCATGGCGTAGGCGCAGATTGCGACCGTTCGATTACGAAAAGGCAGCCCCGAAAGGGCTGTTTTTTGGGTACGTTTGGATACGGTTTCTCTTTTTGATTGGATACGTTTTCTCTTTTTGAAAAAAGAGAAACAGAAAAACTTCTGAAAATGGAAAATGTATTCGTTCTCTGCTGTCTTGCAGGAGGGAGCTTTCCTTTGTCATTCAGAGGAGTGATGCATTTCTCACTGTCATTCAGAGGAGCATAGCGACGAAGAATCCGCCCCGCCGCAGCGGCACAAGGCGTAAAACCCCTTGCGCAACCCAATAAGCCCCGCGGCGACTGAGCGGCCGGTTTAAGGGGTTACAGGGGGGTGTCGGGGGGCCGTAAGGGGGAAATCGGAATCCCCCTCGGCCCCCCGATGTATGCCACTGTACAAGAAAGCTGCATGCGCCCTTTTGGTGCGGGCCAAGCCAACCAATCTCCCGCCACAGCGGCACAGGCACGTTGTTCCCTGCGGGAACAAAGATTCCTCGCTTACGCTCGGAATGACACGGAGGCGGTACTTGAAGTAACGTGGATGGCGATGCTCGGAATGACACGAAATACGTTGTCATTCTGAGGAGCATGGCTTCTCCCTTGTCATTCTGAGGAACGAAGCGACGAAGAATCTGTCCCGCCGCAGCGGACGCACAATAAAAAACGGCATCGGCCTGCATGCCATGCCGCAACAGCCCGTTACCCGATATAGAACAGCGGGTTGTACGGCACGCCGTCGATGATGAGCTCGTAGTGCAGGTGCGGCTTGTTGTTGTAATCGGTGCCCTCGTCGGCAAGCACGCCGATGCTCTCCTTCGGAAATACGCGCTGGTTCAGCTCCACCTTGACGTCGCCCAGGTGCGTCAGCCGCGACAAGAAGCCGTTGCCGTGATCGATATCCACCACATACCCGTACGCGCCGCGCTCGCCGCAGTAGACCACCACGCCTTCGCCCGGCGCGACAATCTCCGTGTCTGCCTTCACGGTGTAATCGATGCCGTTGTGCATGCGGCCCTCCCGATACCCGAAATAGGAGGATACGCTCGCCTTGACGGGCGCGTTCAGCTTCAGCTCGCCCTTGCTCTTGCCCTCCAGTCCTTCGTCCTGATCGGGTTCGCCCGCGCCGCGCCCTGCAGTATACGCGCCGACGGTGACGATAGTGGATCTGGCGTCGCGCGTGACCGTGTTGACGGGTGCGCTCACACCGGCCTCCGCGCCGTTGAGATAGGTGACGTTGACGGTTGTTTCCGTCAGCGCGCCCTCGCCGATGGAGACCAGGATGCGCGCGCCCTTTTCCAGCGCCTTGTCGGTGGACTGCGTGCTCACCACGGCCGTGGATTCGCCCGTTACGCGTTGTGTCACCATCCGCACGGGCACGATATCGGGCAGATTTTTGAGGATCATGGCGGCGTTTTCGTAGGAGATGACCTCGTCGCCCGCTGCGGCGCGACCGATGATCAGCTCCCGATCAAACGTTGCCGAAACCAGCCGTTCGCCCGCGGGCGGCACGGCGGAAGCGATCAAAAACTCCCACAGCAGCTTTTGCATATCGTATTCGCTTTCCATGCTCAAAACCGCTTTTCGGTCCACCAGCAGCGTCACGGCGTCGGTGTTTGCCGCGGGCGCAGCCGTCGGCGCGGGCGTTTCGGCGGCGCGGATATCGATGATGTTGGCCACCACTTCCTCCAGCACAACCGTTTCGGGCGCGGACGGCGGGGCCTGCTTGGCAAACAGGATGCCGATGGCGGTGGCCAGCACCGTCAATGCCCCTGCCGACAGCAGCAATATTTTGTTGAGATCGTTTCTGTTGAGCATGGCGCTAGCCCATGCGCACGCACGAGGAGATGCAATACCCCGTCGTGCTGCCGTAGGTAATGTGGCACCAGCCGTTGGAGGTGCTGTGCACGGTGACCACCGCGCCGCGCGGCATGACGGTGAGCACCTTGCTCGATGCGCCCGTGGACGGCACCGTACGCAGGTTCAGCCTGGCGGTGATGACGCCCGATGCGGCATCCTCCTTGGTGGTGGAGGCAATGGTGACATACTTGGCAAACACATACCCCGTCAAATCCGCCGACGGCACCTCCACCTTCAGCCAGCTCCCCTCGGAGGAAAGCACCTTGACGGTGGTGTTGCGGCCGAGCCTGCCGAGGCTGGAAAAGCGCGTGGAGGCACCCTCCCGAATGTTGACGCCCGAGACGTTGACGTAGCCCTTGCCCGTATCCGCCGTGCGGTTGTTCTCGGGCTCGGACAGGGTGACATATTTGGCGTATACATAGCCCGTGCGGCCTGTGCCCACAACGTGCACGCTGTACCACGAGCCCGTCTTTTTATATAGGCCCAGCTTGGTGTTTTTATTGAGCTTGCCGTAGCTTTGCGTCTTGGTGGACGCGCCCTCGCGGATGTTGACGCCCGAGGCGTTGATGTAGCCGTTGGCCGCGTACACGGGCACAGGCGTGGCCGTGGCGGCGGGCGAGGGCTTGGGCGAGGGCGACGGGGTTGCGTCGGGATCGGATGCGCCTGTGGGGATGGGCGTGGGCGTTTCGGGCACGGGCGTGTTGCTCATGGGAATACCCGCGCTGTCGGCGCCACTGGCCACCTTTTGCGTCAGACGCACATAATCGTTGCTGACGTAGCCCACCTCGTCGGTAGCGGCGGAGCGGATCTTATACCAGCCGTCCTCCATGCCGTACACGCCCACCACCATATCCTTGCTCAGTTTCCCCAGCACCTGGAAGCTTGTGCCCGGGCCCGAGCGGTAGTTGACGGCGCTGCCGTTGATTTTGCCCACGGCAATGAGGTTGTTGCCCGTCGTTAGCACATAGTCATAGCGCACATAGCCCGTGTTGCCGCTTGGCGCAATGGCGTAGTACCAGCTGCCGTCCATGCCGATGAGGGTAAGCTGCGTGCCGCCCTCCAGCTTTTCCAGCGCGGAGGCGGAGGTGCTTGCGCTCTTTCTGAGGTTGACGGTTTCCCGCGTCTGCCCCGTGGACGGCGCGGTGTTCATGGTGGCGGTGGTGGCGGCCACAAGCTCGGGCGAGGTGATATTGAGCGTTTGCAGCGTGGCGCCGGGATAGTAATACTGTAAAATTTCGCGGTAGGATTTGCCCTCAAACGCCATCTGCTGTGCGCCGCGCTGGCTCATGCCGACCCCGTGGCCGTAGCGCGCATGCAGCAGCTCATAGCCGTTATCGGCCTTTTGGGCATAGGTAATCTTTAAGGTGCCCGTGTTGAACAGCTTCATGGTGAACAGATCCTCAAACGGGAACCCGAACGTCACCGCAACGTCCCGCGTCAGCTCGATCTCGGGCGTGGGCGAGGGCGTTGCAAGCACGGGCGTGGGGGAGGGCGTGGGCGCGAACGTCGGCGTGGGCGAAGGCGTTGGCTCAAACGTCGGCGTAGGCGAAGGCTCAACGTAGCTATCGTACCCTTCCTCGCCCTCCAACGGTGCGCTCGGCACGGGCGTGGGGGAGGGGACGGGCGCAAACGTCGGCGTGGGGGAAGGCGTTGGCGCAAGCGCGGGCGTGGGCGTGGGCGTCGGCGGGTGCGGCGGCGTGGGGGAGGGGATCAGCTCGGCGTTTTTATCCATGCGCACCGTGGCGGTAACCGAAACGTCGGTGTGATCCAAATCGCCCTTATACCCGGCTTGTCCGCTTGACGTCACGCGATCGATGGACTTGACCGCGCCGAAATGGAACGTATCGGGGATGACCCCGCCCATGGCGATGGCGCTTGTCAGCCGTGCGTCGATGAACGCAAACGCTGTGGTACCCATCTCCCGTTCCGAATAGACGGAGGATAAAAACACCCGTTCGCGCGGCGTGGAGGGGTTTTTTATATCGTAGGGATCGGGGCCCGAGGCATACGCGCCGTCGAGCGCACGGTCGCTCCAGCGCACGCTCGGCAGTATCATGTAGCCGCCGTTGCTGGCGGCATAGAAGCATTGCAAAAGCGAACCGTTGTAGTAGAGCGCATCGGCCGCGGTGGCCTCCACGGCGGCGATGACATTGGTATTGTAGGAAAGGTAGCCGCGATAGACCTGATCGGACGCGGTATCGCCGATGTCATAGCGGCCCGAGGAGGAGATGCTGCGCAGCGCGTACCCCTTGGCGGCCACCGCCTGCGCCTTGAGCGCCTCGATAGGGAACTCGTTGCTCATTTCGTAGCCGACCACGCCGTACAGGTAGTGCAGCATCGGCACGCGGTTGATCAGTTGCAGCACGCCGTCTGCCGCGTAGACGGTGAAGTGGCCCAGATAGTTGCGCGTGCCCGCGACGGTCTTGACGGTCAAGTGGCCGCCATGCCGCCCAAGCTCGTTTCGTTCAATGGTGGCCTTGCTGCCCGTGTACAGCTCGCCCTCAGAGGAATGCGTCACGGTGACGTTGTTGCCGCTGCCCTTGATGGTCAGCCTGCCGCCCGTAAACATCCTGTTGGCCTCAACCACCGTGTACGCGCCCGAAACGGGGATGGTCATGGAGGTTGCGCCCTCGGTGCTCAACAAAACGCGCACATATTTGAGCGCATCGTCGTCCGCCGCCGCGGTGCGCACAGGCGTCAGCGCGGCCAGCAATACGATGGCCAGCAATGCACAAATCCATTTTTGTAAACGGTACGGTTGCTTCTTCATAGTCTCCCTGTGATTGTACAAAAAAATCCCGCCAAACACCACATGCAGGCAGGAGAATTCGCGGATTATTCACATTGGGTTATGATTGTGTATCCAATGATTACAACGTATGGCAAACACAGGAAAACGGCATGTCCGCAAACGCCACCTTGGCGCGCTCGGCCGATTCCGCGCTTTCAAACACCCCGAACACCGCGCTGCCGCTGCCCGTCATCACCGCGCCCAATGCGCCCAGCTCCGACATGCGCCGCTTGATTGCCCCAATCTCGGGCACCATCGAAACCGCGGGCTCCTCCAGCGCGTTAAACAGGCATTTGCCCAGCGCGAGGGGGTCGTCTTGGGCGATGGCCGTCATGGCGGCAAGCGTTTTCGGCTCGGGCCGCGGCAGCGTCAGCGCCGAAAACAGCGCGCGCGTGCTCACGCCCGCCGTGGGCTTGACAATCAGCAGCGGCAGCCGCATGCCGTTTAGCACCGTCAGCCGTTCACCCACGCCCTCCGCACGGCACAGCGCCCCGCCCTGCTGCGCGGCCTTCAGGCAAAACGGCACATCCGCGCCGACGGAAAGCGCGATATCGTTGAGCGTGCCGCCGTCAAGCTCCCCGTACAATCGGTCCATGGCAACCAGCACCGCCGCCGCATCCGCGCTGCCGCCGCCCATGCCCGCCTCGGCGGGGATGCGCTTTTCCACACGGATGCGCGCCCCACGGCCCGTGTACGCCATGTAGCGTTCCGCCGCGCTGCGCAGCGTGTTTTGATACGGCAGCGTCATGCCCACGGCCGTTACCAGCACCTCGGACGCCTTTTCCACCGTTACGGTATCGTGCAGTGACACGCTCTGCATCAGCGTGTCCAAGGCGTGATACCCGTCGGCGCGCTTGTACAGCACGCCCAGGGTCAGGTTGATCTTTGCATAAGCTTTCAGTGAAACGCTATCCATACCCCGTCAGTATAGCAAATTTCGCGCGGGTACGCTACTTTCTATTCCTTTTCTTACTCTTTTTCCTACTCTTTTTGAAAAAAGAGTAGGCAGAAAAACTTCATAAGCAGCATATGGAAAACTCCCTATTTCAGAAGTTTCTTTGCGTCACTTTCTTTTCAAAGAAAGTGACAAAACCGTACTCCCGTCCCCCATACCCCGTACCCGTCCAAAAACGGAACGGCCTCCGTGTTACCACGGCGGCCGCATATTGTAAACGGAGAACGGGGGGATGTCCTGCCGCTTACATCGGGAATCAGTAGTTGATCTTACGAATTTCAAAGAACGACTGCGGGTGTGCGCACACGGGGCACACGGCGGGCGCTTTGGCCAGCTCGCCGATATAGCCGCAGTTCCTACACTGCCAGTATACCTTACCCTCGCGCTCAAATACAATACCTTCTTCGATATTTGCCACAAGCTTGCGATAGCGCTCCTCATGCTCCTTCTCGATGGCGCCGACGGCCTTGAACTGATAGGCAAGCTGTTTGAAGCCCTCTTCCTCGGCTTCCTTGGCGAACTTGGCGTACATATCCGTCCACTCGTAATTCTCGCCCGCGGCGGCATCCTTGAGGTTGGTTACGGTATCGGGCACCTTGCCTTCGTGCAGGGCCTTGAACCACAGCTTGGCATGCTCCTTCTCGTTCTCGGCGGTCTCTTGGAAAATGGCGGAAATCTGCTCGTAGCCTTCCTTCTTGGCGGCGGATGCATAGTAGGTGTACTTGTTGCGCGCCTGCGATTCGCCCGCGAATGCTTCCATTAAGTTCTTTTCGGTCTTTGATCCCTTCAGTTCCATGTTTGGTTCCTCCTGTTTTTCTGTTTATTTATGCTTTAGCTTGGATGCAATGGCTGCAGGTGCCGTGCAGCACCAGGTTGCACGCGTCCAGGCGATACGCCGTCTGTTGGGCCACATACGCCTTGATATCGGCAATCTGCGGCGGCTCCACTTCCATCACCTGCCCGCACTTGTCGCAGATGACGTGCGAATGATCGCGGTTGGTGCCGTCGAAACGGCAGCTCCCGTCGGCCAGAGGAATCTTCATCAGCCGCCCCGCGTCGGCAAGCTGGTTGAGGTTGCGGTAGACGGTGCCAAGGCTCAGTTTGGGAATGTCGTTTTTGAGCGCATCGTATACCATCTGCGCCGTCGGATGCTTCTCGCTCTCCATCACCGCGCGATAGATGCTTTCCCGTTGATGCGAATAGCGCATGCCCCATCACCTTTCAATAACAATAATCATTATTATTATAATACCTATTCCATTATTGCTTGTCAATCCCTTTTACAGCAGTTTTTTCTTTTTAAAGTAGATGATGCAGCCGCCCGCGATGATTACGGCGATGGCGATGACCGCGGGATAGCCCAGGCGCCAGTTGAGCTCCGGCATGTAGCGGAAATTCATGCCGTACCAGCCGACCAGCAGCGTCAGCGGCAGGAAAATGGTGGTGATGACCGTAAACAGCTTCATCACCTGGTTTTCGCTGTAATCCAAAGCGGCCTGGTACGCCTCGCGCACCTGTACCAGGCTGTCGCGCAGCAGCTGCGTGTTGTTGGCAAGCCTGGTCAATCGATCCTTCATGTTGGCAAAGTGGTGCGTTTTATCGACGCGGAACAGGTCGTGCTCGTTCTCCAGCATCACCTCCGCCAAGTCGAGCAGCTGCTCGTAATAGTTGCGGATGATCAAAAGCTTCCTGCGCAGCACCAGTATTTCAGCGTTGAACTGCTTTCTGGTGTTGCCTTTTTCAATCTGCTCCTCCATGTTGCCAATCTCGTTTTCATACTCCTCCAGCACGCCGTTGTCCTGATAGTACAGCCGTTCAAAGAAGAAGCAGATGATGCGCTCCAGCGAGGTGGTTTTGGGGTTAACGCGCGACGCCGCCTCGCAAAAGGCATTTTCGATGCTGTTGTCCTGATCGACGACGGAAACGATGATAAACAGGTTCCTTTTGATGAACACGCCCACGCGATCCCTTGCGCCATAGACATTGCCGATGTCGCGCAGCGAAAGGATGCTGAACATGTGCTCGTTGGTGGTGTCGATGACGCTGCGAAAGCGCGTTTCGGGCTTTTCGCAGGCCTCGATGGACGCCTCGTCAAAGCCAAAGCAGGCGCTGTTGAGCGCCTTGAGCCGATCAATGGGAATGACGCCCGCAGTGATCCTGTCGGGATTGATTTGGTCCGCTTCAATCTGCTTGAGCGTTTCACCGAACTCGTATACCATGCCGCGGCGCTCCTTTTGCCGTTTATTATGAATGTTACGCGTGTGTGACATCCTGTGTTTCCAGTATATGTTGCAAAGCAACATTGGTCAAGGAACATTTTTGTGATTTCTCAAATCATGTACAAACGCTATTGCCCTGTCGCCCGCGCCGTGCTATACTCACTGTAATTGCTGCGCATATGACGCAGTAACGCCGTTCTTTCGGCACCGTATCTTTTACAAGAAACGGGCAAGGCTTCGGGGCGGGGTGCAACTCCCCACCGGCGGTGATGCGGCAGATGCCGACAAGCCCGCGAGTCGCAAGACCGAGTCGGTTGGAATCCGACGCCGACGGTACAGTCCGGACGGAAGAAGCCGCGCATATACGAACATCCTGTTTGCTTTGCGCCGCCCCGTTTGCCGACGGAGCGGTGTTTTATTTTGGAAAGGACGGAACCTTCATGCGCAAACATTCTGTCGATCGCATCGTCAAGCTGGGGCTTTTGGCCGCGCTGACGGTGGTGCTGGTGCTGGTGATCCCGCGGCTGCGCCTGATCCCATCGCTGCCGTTTTTGGAGTACGATATGGGCGACGTACCCATCTTCATCGGCGCGTTTTTGTACGGGCCGTGGTGGGGGCTGCTGCTGACGGTGGTGGCGTCCGTGATACAGGGCGTTACGGTTTCGGCCGCATCGGGCATCATCGGCATCCTCATGCACATTCTGGCAACGGGCAGCTATGTGCTGGTGGCGGGGCTGATCTATCGTCGGATGCGCACGTTTTCGGGCGCGGTGATTGCGCTGGCCTGCGGCACGGTGACCATGATACTGATGATGGTGCCGCTCAACTATTTCATTTCGCCGTTGTTTTTGCAAAGCGAAGCCATGCCGTACGCCGCGGCGCAGCAGGCCATTTGGGGCATGATGTGGTTCTTTGTGGCCTTTAACGCGCTGAAAGCCGTCATCAATTCCACCATCACGCTGTTTTTGTACAAATCCGTCAGCCGTATCCTCAAAAAGGATTTTATCAAATAATCCGCCGTTGCGCGGCGCACAATACCTCCGTACGCCATCCTTGCGTGCGGAGGTGTTTTTTTGCGTAAGACCGTCGTTTTGCTTTTCTGTGTGCTGGGCGCTTTTGCGCTCACCTATGTGCTGCGCACGCTCTATATCGTCAGCTATGCGCCCATGCGCGCGTTTGACCGCACGGGCGCGCCGCGCGCCACCGCAACCGCGCCGTCGGATTTTCCCCTGCCTACGCCCACGCCCTCGCCCTCTGCCGAGGAACGGCTGATGGAGCAGGCCGACGCGGACTTTATGGAGGGCCGCGTCAACATCCTGCTGCTCGGGTTCGACCAGAGCCCCGAGCGGGACGAGGCGGGCACGGGCGTTTCCCGAAACGAGCGCAACAATTACCGCTCCGACGTGCTGCTTTTACTCGCGGTCAACTTTCAAAAGGGCACCGTGCACCTGATTTCCATCCCGCGCGATACCTACACGCCCATCTACAACACCCGCGGCCGCTGGAAGATCAACGCTGTCTTCGCCAAGGGCGGCGCGGCGGAGGGGGAGGGGTTTTTGTATGCGCAGCGCACCGTGGAAATGCTCTTTGGCGTGCCAATCGATTACTATGCGGGCGTGAATATGGAGGGACTGAAAAAGCTGGTGGACGCCATGGGCGGCGTGGATTACGATGTGGACGTGCGCATCACCCTCAACGGCCGCACGCTGGAAGAGGGCATGCAGCACCTGGACGGCCAGCAGGTGCTGGATTACTGCCGCGCGCGCAAGGGCATCAGCACCGATGTGGGCCGCGCCGACCGTCAGCAGCGGATGCTTCTGGCCATCTTTCGCCAATTGCAATCCACGCACAAGCTAGCCGCGCTGCCCTCGCTGTACGCCGCCGTCAGCGACGATGTGTACACCAACCTGTCCGTGCCGCAGATTGCGGCGCTGGCGGTATTTGCGCTGGAGCTGGACGAAACAAGCTTTTTGCGCACCACTTTGGAGGGCGCCTACGTCAACAACGTCTACAACGCCTCCTACTACGTTTTGGAGAACAAAAAGCTCATTGCGCTGGTCAAGCAGGAGTTTGGCATCACCATCAAGCGCGACAGCAAGTACGACCTCAACAAAGTCAAGCGCGACAAGGCCGCCGCCGAGGCGGCCAGGGCCGCGGCTGCGCTGGAGGAGGCGGAGGCCATGCTGACCGTGCCCGCCGACGCGACGGGAACACAGTATCAGGCGCTTTTGGACAATGCGCGCGCGGGGCGGAGCATGCTGCTCACCGCCATTGAAAGCGGCGCCTCGGAAACCGAGATCCGCCGCCTGCGCGACCTGTATATGCGCGATGTCTCCCGCCTGCTAAGGGGTTTTCCGCTCGACACGGATATGAGCGGCGTACCCAAGCCGTTTCGCGCGCTTGTCGGGCCCGACGGCACGCCGTAAGCCGCACCCTTGCGCCTTGCTCATCCACGCAAACAAGGGGGCAAAACCGCCCTTTTGCTGCATGTTGCGTTCCGTAATGCGTTGGGTTACGCGTGCGCTTACGCCTCGCCCGCCGCCTTGCGGAATTCATTGGATACGGCCTTGGCGCCCTGGAACAGAATTTGGCCGTCCATGCCGCCAAACAGCAGTTGGAAGCCCATGTCGAGATGGCCCCGGATGCCGCCCGCCCACGTCATGGTGGCGGGGATGACGCCGTTCTTTTTGCACGCGTCCACCACGCGGTGGCACGCCTCGATGATTTTCGGATGCCCGAGCTGGCCTGCCAGATTCATGGACTGGCTCAGGTCCCCCGGCCCCAGGAACGCCGCGTCGATGCCCGGCACCGACAGGATTTCGTAGACGTTTTCCACGGCAGTATAGTGCTCGATTTGCAGGATGACGAACACCTCGCGGTTGGCTTCCCCGTAGTAGGAGCCGCCGCCGCCCCACAGCGCTGCGCGGCTTGCGCCCACGCCGCGTACGCCGACGGGCGGATATTTGCAGTAGGATACGGCGCGCTCCGCCTCCTCCTTGGTATTGATCATGGGGATCATGATGCCATGCGCGCCCGTATCAAGCCCGCGCTTGATCAATTGCAGCTCGTTCCACGGCACGCGCACCAGCGGCGTGGTATCGGTGGTTTTGATGGCCGTCACCAGATTGCCGACGGTTTCGATATCCATGGAGCCGTGCTCGGCGTCGATCAAAACCGCGTCAAACCCCGCATGGGCCAGTATCTCGGCGTTGTCCGCGCCGTTGGTCATCTGCCATACGCCGATGGCGGGCTTGCCGTCCTTCAGCTTTTGCTTGAGTGTGTTAATCATACCGACTCTCCTTTCTCACTTGGCCTGCTTTGCAAACAGAAAATCCGCCTTCGATGCGTCCAGCCCCGCTTCCGTTGCAATGCGCTTGAGGTCCTCGGCCACCGCGCCCGG
>CAZRIT010000054.1:0-13155 GCA_964600225.1 uncultured Oscillospiraceae bacterium
CCTCAGGGCGACGCTGCGGCGTCGGCTCAGGATGACACGGAATGTGGTTATCATTTCAATGCAAGCGTTCTTTACTTGACCAGTTCCCTTAACACAATATCCGTTGTGCCGTCGTTGATGCGTTCCAGCCGCAGCACGCCCGCGTGCGCCGCCATGTCCGCATACAACATATCCCGTATGGCCGTGCCGTGGCGGTAGCCGTGCACCACGCGGATGCGGTACAGGCCGCCCGCGCGGCGCAGCGCCGCCTCGACAGCCACGCGCGCCTGATAAACGTTCCTTTCGTGTAAATCCAATTGCCGAATGGCTTCCGTCGTCCGCATACCGTTCACGCGCGCTGCAACGGCATGTTACAGCCGCGTGATGGGCGTGTACACCCACAGAATGCAGGCGTCCTCCAGGCCCACGCACTTCCAGCCGTGCTTTTCCGACGATTCAAAGCAAAACGAATCGCCCGCACACAGATGGTACGTCTGCTCGCCCAGCCGAAACTCGATCTCGCCCGAAATCATGTGCACGAACTCCTCGCCCGTATGCGAGGATTCGGGCCGCCCCGTGCCGGGCTTGGCCGTATAGTACATGGCCGACAGCGTATGATGCCGCTTGGTGATGAGCGAATTGATTTTGAGCCCCGCAATGCCGATGCCAAATGGCTCGGTTTCGGCCAGCCGCACAAGCCCGTCGTCATTCTGGCTGTCGTCCACATAATAGAGGATGTTTTCGCCGTAGAACTTGGCCAGCTTTTGCAGCACATCGTAGGAGACGTTGGCCTGCGCATTCTCAATTTTGGAAAGGTAGGAGGGCGAAATGCCAATCTCCCTTGCCACGTCTTCCAGCCGATACCCGCGCGACAGGCGGTACTCCCGCCACTTGGAGCTCATGAGCTTTTTGGACACGGCGGAGCCCTCCGCATCGTGCGCGCTCATGCTTTCGGTATTGGTGAGCATGCGGATGGCGTTCATGCCGATGCGGTTATCCTTGGACTGGCACTTGATCTTTTTGAGATGCTCAATGTCGCTGAGGCTGAAGATGCGGTAACCGTTGGCGGAGCGCTTGGCGGTGAACAGCCCCGCCTTTTCCCAGTTGCGTATGGTTGTGGGAATCACGCCCACCTGGCGCGCAACCTCGTTTATGGTAAAAAATATAGCTTCCGATTTGGGTGTCTCTCTGATATCCACGCTTTCTTTCCTATTCCGATTTTATTTATATTCTATACCAAAATCCCGTTTTGCGCAAGCGCTTTCCCGCCCGTGCGCCGCGCCGTCCCGTTCCCCTGCCCGCGGCCTTCCGCACAGAGGCATTCATTACAATGCATTATTAACATTAACACTTATCTTGACAATGTTAGAATATTCTTGTATGCTACCTAATATCAGGCAGCGCTCATATTTTTTACACAATTATCGCAAAATATTGACATACGGAGGTGTTTTTTCTTATGGGATTTCATGAGGACGGAAAATGGTGGGTCAGCCCATCCAACTACGATGAATCGGTTGTAAAAGGGTTCAACTTTTCCAAAAAGATCGAAATTTTGGATACCACGCTGCGCGACGGTGAGCAGCAGCCCAGCATCATCTTTACCCAGCAGGACAAGGTGGAGATTGCCAAGAAGCTGGCGGCCTGCGGCGTACAGCGCATTGAGGCGGGCACGCCCGCGGCGCTCAAGGAGGATGCCGAAGCCATCCGCGAGATTTGCGACCTGGGGCTTGGCAGCAAGATCTTTGCCTTTGTGCGCAGCATGGAAAAGGACGTCACCCTGGCCAAGAACTGCGGCGTGGACGGCGTAATTATGGAGATCCTCGGCAGCGAGCATCTGCTTAAATACGGCAAAAAGTGGACGCGCGAGCGCGCCACGCAAGCCGTGATCGACGCATCGCTGGCCGCGCACGAGCAGGGCCTGTACGTCACGTTCTTCCCCGCGGACGGTTCGCGCGCGGAGATGAACTACCTGCTCGACTTTGTGCAGGATATCTACGAAAACGGCCACATCGATTCCGTCACGCTGGTGGATACATTCGGCGTGCTGTCATGCGAGGGCGCTGCGCACCGCGTCAAGGCGCTCAAAACCCGCTTCCCCAAGCTGCCCGTCGAAGTCCACTTCCACGACGACTTCAACCTGGGCGTCGCCACCACGCTGGCGGGCCTGGCAGCGGGCGCGGAGGTTGCGCATGTGACCGTGGCAGGCATCGGCGAGCGCTCGGGCAGCGCGCAGCTGGAGGCGGTCGTTATGGCGCTCAAGGTGCTGTACGGGCAGGAGATCGGCATCGACACCACGCAGTTCAAAGCGCTGGCACACGTTGTCGAGCAGCTTGCGCGCGTGCCCATCCACCCCATCCGCCCCATCGTCGGCGACAAGATCTTCCAGTGGGAAACGGGCCTGCCCTCAAGCCTGTGGGAAAACTGCAAGGACGTGGACCCGCTCATCATGCTGCCGTACAGCTGGAAGCTGACGGGCCATCACGAGCCGAACCTGCTGCTGGGCAAAAAGAGCGGCAAGGACAACGTACGCGTATGGCTGGAAGCCTGCGGCCGCACCGTCGCGCCCGAAAAGAACGCGGAGCTGTTGACCCGCATCAAGGAAAAATCCTATGCCGAGAAGCGCGATATCACCATGGATGAGTTCATCGCCATCCTGGACGCGCTGGAAGCATAAACGGGAGCCGAACGAATATGGGCAGGCTGGACGGCAAAACCGCCATCATCACAGGCGGCGTATCGGGCATCGGCGCGGCCACCTCAAGGCTGTTTGCCTTAGAGGGCGCCAATGTGGTCATGTCCTGCCTGCCCAACGAGGCTGCGGGGCCGATTGTGCTGGACGAAATCGTCCGCGCAGGCGGCAGCGCCGTGCTGGCCGAGGCCGATATTTCCGTTGAAGCCGACGTCAAAGGGCTGATCGACACGGCCATTGCGCGCTTTGGG
Organism: uncultured Oscillospiraceae bacterium; assembly: GCA_964600225.1. GTDB lineage: Bacteria > Bacillota > Clostridia > Christensenellales > CAG-138 > CAZRIT01. The sequence goes on from CAZRIT010000054.1 coordinate 2,923, forward strand.
CGCGTGGACGCCTTCATCAGCAACGCCGCGGCGTTTGACGGCTATCGCGCGCTTTTGGATACGCCCCTTTCCGTATGGGACCGTGTGACGGAGGTCAATCTGCGCGGCAACTTCTTTATTGCGCGCAACATCCTGCCGCACATGATGGAATCGGGCGGCGGCGCGCTGGTGTTTGTCGCCTCCATTGCAGGGCTCATCGGCGGGCACGGCGGCGCAGCCTATACCACCACCAAGCACGGGCTTGTGGGCCTGTGCAAGCAGATCACCTTTGATTACGGCAGCCGGGGCATCCGCTGCAACGTCATCTGCCCCGGCTCTATCTACACTCCCCTGTCCCAAAGCGCTCTGGATACCGACGCCGCCAAACAAAAGCTTGCCAAAACCCCGTACGGCACCTACGGTCAGCCCGAATTTATCGCCAAGGCCGCGCTGTATCTGGCCAGCGACGATGCGGAATTCGTCTACGGAACGACGCTGCTGGTTGACGGCGGCAACATGGTGCGCAAGTGGTAACATCGGCGCGCCGCATGAAACAGAATGGAACGCAGCCCGACACGCTGTAGCGATTCAGATAAACAAACCCCCAATCTGAAAGGAGAATCCCAATGAAAAAACGCATTGCTCTGATCCTCGTTGCGGTTGTCATGTGCCTTTCGATGGTACTGGCAGGCTGCAGCAAAAAGCCCGACGCCGCGCCCGTGGCCGACCCCGACGCCGTCTACACCCTCCGCATCGGCGACGTGACCGCTCCCGGCCATCCGCTGTGCAACACGCTTGAAGAGATGGCAGCCGCCATCAACGAGCGCTCGGGCGGCCGCATCCAGGCAACCGTCTACCCCAGCAGCCAGCTTGGCTCGCTGCGCACCATGACCGAGAGCCTGCAAAACGGCACTCTGGAAATGTGCTCCCAGTCCCCCGGCGGCGTTGCCTCCTTCCTGCCCGTGGTCGGCGTGCTGGAACTTCCGTACCTGTACAACAGCCATGAGGAAGTCTACAAGATCTGCGACGGCGAAATCGGCCAGGAACTGGCCCAGAAGTTTGTGGACGCCACGGGCGTGCGCATCTATTCCTTCTGGATGAACTTCTACCGCCACACCACCAACAGCGTGCGTCCCATCAACTCCGTTGCGGACTTCAAGGGCCTCAACCTGCGCGTGCCCGAGACCAAGACCGTTATGGGCTGCATGAACGCGCTGGGCGCCAACGCCTCCCCGATGGCCGTTGGTGAGCTCTACACCGCGCTGTCCCAGGGTACCATGGACGGTCAGGAGAACCCCGCATCCGTCATCTATGCCAACAAGTACTACGAAGTGCAGAAGTACCTCAGCCTCACCGGCCACGTCTACTCGCCCATCATCATCTGCGTAGGCGAAGCGTGGTACCAGTCCCTGCCCGAAGACCTGCGCACCATCCTCGACGAGGAGATGGCCATCGCGCAGGATAAGGCGCGCGCCGCATCCGAGAAGGACGACGCCGACAAGATCGAGCTGCTCCGCCAGGCCGGCATGGAAGTCAACGAAGTGGATACCACGGGCTTCCGCGAGGCCGTACAGCCCGTCTACGACGAAATCGTCAAGGACGTTGGCCCCGAAGCCGCCGATTACATCGCCCGCATCGAGGCGGCGCTCGGCCGTTAATCGAATCTCGCCATGGCACAGGGGTTTTCACGCCCCTGTGCCCTCTCATTAAAAGGAGATAACTCTATGAAGCAAAAAGTGGATCATGTCCTGCGCGTCGTCTCCAAAGCGCTGCTCAAATTTATTCATGGCGCGCTGTTTTTGGACATGCTGTTGATGTTCGTACTGATGATTACGCAGATCTTTCTGCGCTCGGTACTGGGCACCTCCATCCGTTGGACGGATGAATTGCTACGGTTCTTGTTTATCTGGATGGTGTTTTTGGGCCTGCCCTCTGCAATCTATTATAATGAATTGACCCGTTTCGACCTGCTGGAGCAAAAGCTCCCGCCCAAGGCTGCGCTCGGCCTGCGCACCGCGCTGGATATTGTGGCCATCGTCATCCTCTGGATCGTCATCGATGGCGCCATGGTGCTGGTGCGCCGCCAGATGACGCAGTGGGCCACCACCATGCGCCTCTCCATGGGGCTTGTATACGCGGTACTGCCCATCAGCGCCGCCATCGCAATCCTGTTCCTCATTGTGGGCATCTATTTGCGCATCACCGCTGCGCCCGAACTCGGTAAGGGAGGTGACGCAAAATGATCGTCGCGCTCGTATTATTGTTCCTGGTCGCCGTGCTTATCGGCATGCCGATTATGTTTGCGCTGGGCGGTTTTGCCGCGGTCGTTATGGAGTGGCAGGGCATCTTTAACTCCGTCACCATCGCGCACAACATGTATTCGGGATTGGATTCATTCCCGCTGCTGGCCGTGCCGTTTTTCATGCTGGCAGGCGCCATCATGGAAGAATCTAAGATCACCCAGCGGCTGATGGACTTTGCGTATTCCGTCGTCGGCCGTTTTGCGGGCGGTCTGGCGCACGTTGCCATACTGCTTGCCATGATCTTTGCCGCCATGTGCGGCTCGGCCGTCGCCACCGCCGCGGCCATCGGCACCATGATGCTGCCGACCATGACCGCGCGTGGCTATGACAAGGGCTTTTCCACCGCGCTCATCGCCTGCGGCGGCGCTATCGGCCCCATCATCCCGCCAAGCATCCCCATGATTATCTATGCCGTCATCGCGGGCGTGTCCGTCAAACGGATGTTCCTGGGCGGCATCGTCCCCGGCATCCTGTTTGGCCTGATCCTGATGGTGTACAGCTACTTCTTCGCCAAGCGTCGCAACTACCCGCGCGAAACCGAAAAGCTGACGCTCAAGGATTTCTGGGCGGCGTTTAAGAAGGCCTCTCTGGCGCTGCTGCTGCCCATCATCATCCTCGGCGGCATCTTCTCGGGTATCTTTACCGCCACCGAATCGGCCGCCATCGCCTCGCTGTACGCGCTGATTCTGGGCATGTGCGTGTATCGCACCATCGGCTTTAAGCAGCTTCCCAAGATCATGATCAGCGCCGCCAAGCAGACGGCCACGGTGATGATTATCATCTCCTCGGCCAGCGCCTTGGCCTGGGTGCTCACCAGCCAGCAGATCCCGCAGCAGATTGCCGCTACGATCATGTCCTGGACGGATAATCCCACCATCGTACTGCTGCTGATCAACATGTTCATCCTGGTGCTCGGGTGCTTCATCGACGCGGTATCGATCATTATGCTCCTTAGCCCCATCGTGCTGGTGGTCATCGGCCAGTTGGGCATCGATCCTGTGCTGTTTGGCGTACTGCTGGTCGTCAACGTCTGCATCGGCGCGTTGACCCCGCCCGTCGGCACCTGCCTGTTTGTGGCCTCCAAGATCGGCAACACCCGCCTTTCGGATACCTGTAAAGCGGTTGTGCCCATGATCGGCCTGGTGGTGGTCGTGCTTGCCGCTTGCATCATATTCCCCGATCTGGTGCTGTGGCTGCCGAACCTGTTTACCGTATCGTAAGGGAGGAATTGCAACATGATCTACCTGATGCCGGACAACAAGCAGGAAATCGAGCTGCTGCCGGCCGCCTTCCGAGACGCCATCCGACAGCTTGCGGCGCTGGATGTGTTCCACATGCAGCCCGGCACCTACCCGCTGGACGGCTATGACGCCAAGGACGCGTACTTTATGGTGATGGATTTGGATACCATCCCCTTTGATGAGCGCCCGCCCGAGATCCATCGGGAGTTCATCGATATCCAGTACATGCCCGAGGGCAACGAGACCATCGGCTTTGCGCCCGAAACGGGCAACAACCCGATTCAGGCGGGCACCGACCCCGAAAAGCTGATGCGGGAACGGGATATCCTGTTCTATGACAGCGCCGAGTACGAGTCCGTGCTGCACATGGCCCCCGGCAGCATCGCCATCTTCTTTCCCTGGGATGTGCACCGCCCCGCCTGCGCGGAGGGTGCGCCAAGGAAGGTGCGCAAGGCCGTCGGCAAGATCCACATGAAGCTGGTGTTCTGACGCCTGTACGTTACAAAAGCCTGTACGAGCAATCGTACAGGCTTTTTCTCTGCTTTCTCTTTTGGGTTACGCTTTCTCTTTTGGGGTTGCGTTTTCTCTTTTTTGAAAAAAAGAGAAACAGAAAAAACTTTGTAAGGGGAGATGGGTGTTTGAATGGCCTACTCGGTCAGGTCCGCAAACGCGGCATGGATAAAATCGGCCAGCGCGGTGGGCGAAAGCTCCGCCTGCAACCCGCGCCGCCCCGCCGAGCAGCAGATGGTATCAAACAGAACTGCCGTTTCATCGATCACCGTCGGGAACGGCTTTTTCATGCCCACGGGCGAGCAGCCGCCGTGCACATAGCCCGTCAGCGGAAACAGCTCCTTTTGCATCAGCATCGTCACCGATTTTTCGCCCGCCGCTTTGGCCGCCTTTTTGAGCGAAAGCGTCCCGTTGACGGGCACCATGAACACCAGGTGTCTGCCCGATGCGCCCACGGTCACCAGCGTCTTAAACGTTTCCTCCGCGCTTTTTCCCACAAGCCTTGCCACCGTTTGCCCATCGGTGATATCGCTGTCATACGCGTGGGTGCGGTACGGGATGCCGCTGGCGTCCAGCATGCGCAGAGCATTTGTTTTATCGATGCCTGCCTGATCCGTGGCGGCCATATCAGCTATCTTGCGTGGCAGCGGCGCCAAGCAGGCCCTCGATACGCGCATCCATATCCGCAAACAGTCCCTCCAGCTTTGCGTCCACGGCCTGTTCGCTGTCCGCCACTGCGCCGATGTACAGCTTGAGCTTCGGCTCCGTGCCGCTGGGGCGCACCACAATCCACGATTCGTCGGCAAGCTCCAGCCGCAGCACATCCGATTTGGGCAGCGTCAGCGTATCGGGCCCGCTGCCGTCCTTTCGGATGCGCACGCTCGTTAAGTAATCCTCCAGTACCGTCACGTCAGTCCCGCACACGGCCGCGGGCGCGTGCCGCCGTAGCCCCGCCATGCAGCCTGCGATCTGCTCCATGCCGGCCTTGCCCGCGCGCGTGTAGGACTTGACCTTTTCCTTGTATACGCCGTAGCGGGCGTAGATATCGTTGAGCATATCGTACAGGGTCTTTCCCTGCACTTTGCACAGCACGCATGCCTCCGCCGCCAGCATGGCGGCGCTGATGGCGTCCTTATCGCGCGCCGGCCCGCCCGCAAGGTAGCCAAAGCTTTCCTCAAACCCGAACAGGAACGTCTTTTCCCCGCTTGTTGCGTGCGCATCGATCTTTTCGCCGATGTACCGAAAGCCCGTCATGACGTTTTCCATGGTCGCGCCGTACGCGCGGCAGATGGCGTCGGCCAGCCGCGTGGACACAATGGATTTGATGACCACGCCGTTGTCGGGCAGGCGATCCTGCCGCTTTTTGTTGGACAGGATGTGCTCCAGCAGGATGCAGCCAATCTGGTTGCCCGTCAATGTGACCCAGTTGCCCGCGCCCGTTTTGACGGCAATCCCCAGCCGATCCGCATCGGGATCGGTGGCAAGGCACACCGTCGCGCCGATCTGCTCGGCCAGCGCAATGGAGAGCTTGAACGCGTTTGGATCCTCGGGATTGGGCGCAGTGACGGTGGGAAAGCTGCCGTCGGGCGCAGCCTGTGCGGGCACGACCGTTACGTTGGTTACGCCAATGCGCTGTAGCAGCGTCGTTACGGGCACGTTGCCCGTGCCGTGCAGCGGCGTGTAAACAAGCTTTAGCTCCTTGCCGTGCGCGCGCACCGCAGCGGGGCACAGGCACAGCCGCGCGGTGGCGGCATAGTACGCCTCGTCCTCCTCGGCGCCGATGAGCCGTATGGCCCCTTCGGCCACGGCCTGTTCAAAATCCACGGTGCGTTCGCCAAACATCGGCACCCGTTGGATGCAGCGGAATATATCCTCCGCCTGCGCGGGCGTAACCTGCCCGCCATAGGCCCAGTAAACCTTGTAGCCGTTATACTCCTTGGGGTTGTGGCTGGCGGTGATGACCACGCCCGAGATGCAGTTGTGGTATTGCAGCGCGGCGGAAAGCTGCGGCACGGAATGCAGCGCGGAGAACAGGTATGTGCGGATGCCGTTTGCGGCCAGCACCGCGGCGGTCTCCCGCGCAAACACATCCGACAGGATGCGCGAATCGTACGCAATGCAAACCCCGCGCTCCTTGGCCCCGTCGATGGCGGACAGATAGTCGGCCAGGCCCTGCGTGGCGCGCCGCACGACATACTCGTTCATGCGGTTGAGCCCCGCGCCGAGGATGCCCCTTAGCCCCGCTGTGCCAAACTCCAGCTCGCGGTAAAAGCGCTCCTCGATCTCCTTTTCGTCCCCGCCGATTGCCATTAGCTCCGCACGCGTCGCGTCGTCGATTGCGTGGCTTGATAACCACTGTTCATATGCCAAACGGTAATCCATCTGTTTTCCCTCCGCCGCTCGTTTTACCCATTATACTAGCATATATGGTGGTTTTGCAACTTGCGTGCATGCAAATGCTGTGTTATCATGTCGGTATGGAACAGCCGAGACGTAAAGGCCGCAGATTTTGCTCCGCTTCCTACCTCAAAAACGATGCGGTGTTTTGGGGTACGCTGCTGTTCGTATTTGCCAAGGTCATATCGTTCATCCAGTTTTTTCAGGAAGTCGCCGACCGCGAAAAGCAAAACCTGGCCCCGCCCGAAAACTACACCGTGGCGGGCATTGTCGGCATGTCGCTGGTGATACTGCTTTCCGTTGTGCTGTTCATCCTGCTCATGCGGTTACGGCAGGGCAAGCTGCGCATGCGCGCGGGCTTGCGGTATCTGCTGCTCAACTTCCTCATCGTGGTGTGGGGGCTGATCCGCGCCATCGGCGATATTGCCGACCTGTTCGTGTTCCCCGAGCTGATTTTGATACTCGACCTGTTGGCCGTCATCGTGGCCATCATTGCGCCGCCCGTGATGCTGCAGCTTGCGGATATACAGCGCTTCCCGCCCGATGAAACGCTCATGCTCATCCTCGGCGCGGGCGGCCTCGGCTTTTCGGCCATCTCCATCGTCATTGTGGCGGTGATATTGCGCGATAGCTACACCTTTGCGCGCCTCATCCCCGAGCTGGCCTTCCGCGGCGGCATGGTGCTGTACGGGCTTGCAACGCTCATGAAGGCGCTGCAGCTACGGCGCGAGCTGCCCATTGCCCACCCCGTCCGCCGCGAGGACGACCCGTATGGCGAGCCTGCGCCGCTGTTTCGGGAGAACGAGTACGATGCGCTCTATCAACCGCCCGTGCGCCCCTCGGCCGCGCCGCGCGATGGCGGCTATTCGCCTTATCGGGAGCCCGTACTGTCGCAATCGTATCGGGAGCAGTTGTTGCAGCAGGCGCGCATGCAGCAGCCCGCACCGCCCCCGCCCGAGGAACCCGCGCCAAGGCCCCGCCGCCGCGCCGCGGATTACGAAGTGCCGCAGAGCGTCTATGGCACAGGCAGTGCCGCGCGCAGCGCACGCAGCCGCTCGGCCTATGAGCGGCCCATTGTGGAATCCACCTACAACGTGCAGCGCAAAACCTGCTCCGCGTGCGGCATGCGCGTGCCCGTGATGCTGGCCACCTGCCCGCGCTGCGGCGAGGACGTATAGGCGCGCCGCACGAAACCGAACCACGGTGTGCTTAAGCACCGCGGAAGCCCCCGAAAATCACTTGTATGCTGACCCGCGCGCCCTCGTCGGCGTGCGTCTTTTGGCTAAGGCGCAGGGATTTGACTTTCCTCGCCTTAAGAAAGGGAACGCTCATGCTCTTTTCCCCGTTGTGCAGCGGTTCGTCGGGCAACGCGACCTATCTGGAGGCCGACGGCACGGGCCTGCTCATCGATGCGGGCGCAACCGCCAAGCAGTTGGACGCCCTGCTCAACGCCATCCAAATTGCGCCGTCGAAGGTGCGCGCCATCCTCATCACCCACGAGCATTCCGATCATATCAAGGGCGCGGGCGTGTTTTCGCGCAAATACGATATCCCCGTCTATGCCGCAAGCGAAACCATGGAGGCCATGCTGCCGCTGATTGGCGGCCTGCCGCCGCGCAACATGCGCGTATTCGAGCCCGACCGCCCGTTCTACCTCAAAACCCTCGCGGTGCTCCCCTTCTCCACGCCGCACGACTGCGCGCATCCCGTTGGCTTTACGTTCATGCACGGCGGCAAAAAGGTGACGGTCATGACCGATATCGGCCATGTGACGGCCTCCATGCTGGAAGCCGCGGCCGATTCCGACCTGCTGATGCTGGAATCCAACCACGATGCGGATATGCTGCGCGCGGGCAGCTACCCGTATCCGCTCAAAATGCGCATCCTGGGCGCCAAGGGCCACCTGTGCAACGAGGACGCGGGCCACGCGCTGGTGCGCCTGTACGCGCGCGGTGTGCGCAACGTCATCCTTGGGCACCTCTCCAACGAAAACAACACGCCCGAGCTGGCGCTGGTCACGGTTAAAAGCGTGCTGGAGGAAGCGGATTTGGCGGATAAACTATTCCTGACCGTCGCCAACCGCTACGAGCCCACGGGCGTGTTCGATATCCAATGAACGCTGCGGCGTCGGCTCAGGATGACAACGAAACATGTGTCGTTCCAAAAACCCTCTCCCTGTCATTCTGAAAGCCCGCTCCCTGTCATTCTGAGGGCAAGGGCCCGAAGAATCCGTCCCGCCGCAGCGGGTGCAACAATATCGAACCGCAAAAGGAACGTCTATGAACATCAAAATCGTCTGTGCGGGCAAATTGAAGGATCGAAGCTACATCGAGCTGGCGGAGGAATACGCAAAGCGCCTCGGCCGCTACTGCACGCTGACGGTTTGCGAGGTAGCCGATGAAAAAACGCCCGAGCGGTTCAGCCCTGCCGAGCGGCAGCAGGCCATCGGCCGCGAGGGCGAGCGGCTGCTTGCGCGCATTGAAAGCGGGGAGCACGTCATTGCGCTGTGCGTCAACGGGCGGCGCATGACCTCGGAGGCGTTTGCCGCACGCCTGCAAGCCCTGGCCGACGGCGGGCGCAACGCCATCGCGTTCGTCATCGGCGGCTCGCTGGGCCTGAGCGACGCGGTGCTGGCCCGCGCCGACGAAACGCTTTCGGTATCCGATATGACCCTGCCGCACCGCCTTTGCCGTATATTCCTAATGGAACAAATCTACCGCGCACACAAGATCAACGCGCATGAAACGTACCATAAGTGAATCCTTCAGCAGCAACAAAAGGATGCGCGTTGTTCCCTGCGAGAACAAAGATTCCTCGTCGCTACGCTCCTCGGAATGACACGACATGCGTTGTCATTCTGAGGGCCAAGGGCCCGAAGAATCTTTCCCGCCGCGGAAAGGGGTACGTTGTTCCCTGCGGGAACAAAGATTCCTCGTCGCTGCGCTCCTCGGAATGACAACGGAGGGTGAATGCGCCGCGCATGGTCTCGGAAGGTAAGCGCTCCTCGGAATGACACAATATACGTTGTCATTCTGAGGGCCAGGGGCCCGAAGAATCTTTCCGAGCGCCAGCGAGGAACGTGATACGCAACCGCTGCGGCGGGACAGATCCTTCGCAAGCCCTTTCGGCGGGAACCGCCTCAGGGTGACGCTGCGGCGTCGGCTCAGGATGACAACGGAAATGTATCATTCTAAAAGCCCTTTCCCTGTCATTCTGAGGAGCGAAGCGACGAAGAATCTTTCCCGCCACAGCGGAACACCTCCCCCCGCCACAGCGGAACACCTTCGCCGCCGCAGCGGGCACTCTTGCCGCAGCGGACACAAAAAAGCACCCCGCAGGGTGCTTTTTCATGTCCTATTGTTTGTCTCTCAGCTTGTGGTCGTGGAGGCCGTGGGGGCGGGCATGGCCGCGTCCTTTTGCACGCAGCGCACGATCAGGCGGTAGTTGCCGTTGCTTTTACAAGTCATCAGCGTCAGGCCGCATTCGCCCTTGTAGTAATCCAGCTCCGAGAATTTATCGGGCAGGACGGTCTCGGTCTCGTATACCTCGTAGCGCACGCGCTTGTTGTCCACCGCGGAGGAGAGGAACAGCTCGTCTCCCACCTTCAGCTTGTCGAGGTTACCAAAGTGCGCGCCGCTTTTGTAGTTGTGTCCGATGAGGACGATGTTGCCCTCCTGGTTGGGCAGCGGCCCCTGATAGCGGCAGATGGAGATCTTCAACAGATTGTACGACCACTTGCCGATGATGGGGTACTCCTGCTTGGTCGAGGGCGCGGCGGACTGCGCCTTGGCTGCGGCCGGTGA
>CAZRIT010000055.1:0-4006 GCA_964600225.1 uncultured Oscillospiraceae bacterium
ATCAGCGCTTCCTCCGCGTTGGGATCGGTGCTGTTAACCACCAAAAGCAGCGGCGATTTGACCGCGGGAACACGCTCGAGCAGCAGCAATGCAAGCGTGACCACAACCGTCAGCAGCAGAGCTGTTTTGAACTGTCCCGTGCCGCAGATGATGCCCGTGCTGATCGACCAGAACAGAAACAGCAGGTCGAACGGATCCTTGACGACGTTACGGAAGCGGATAATGGACAGCGCGCCGACCATGCCCAGTGAAACAAACGCGTTGGTTTGCATGGACAGCACCATGCCCGCCGTGATGATGGACATGACCGCCATGGTGCGGTTGAAGTTTTTGTTGTAGAAGCCCGTCTTGTTGCACATGCGGTAAAAGAAATAGATATAACAGCCAAAGGCAAAGGCAACCAGCAGCGCAAGGCAGATTGCGCTCGTTTTGAGCTCCGAATCCAACAATTCGTTGGACAGCATGTTGAGGATTTCCGTAATAAATTTTTTGATTTTATCCATGATTCCCTCCGTTATAGCATCGGCCACTGCCGAGACATGGCGTATTTGGAAAACGTGCACTGGGTCAAGGTGCCGATTTCCATGATTTGCAACAGGTGTTCGGGGATGAATTGGTCGTATTTGACCTCCAGAATGTGCCGCCCATGCGGCAGCAGCGGCGTCAGCGCCAGCGCGGGGTTTAGAAACGCGGCGGTGTTATCCGAAAACGCAATATTGCGGTCGAACGTCACGCGCACGTTGCCTGCGCGTTCGGTATATGCCGTGCGCAGATAGTCCACGACGATGCGCGGCTTGAGAAAATGCGTTTGCTGCTCGATAAACAGCCGCCGCATCAGGCTTGGCGCGTGGATATCGAGCGGCAGGGTGCCGCCGTCAATCAGCGCTTGACAGGCTTCCCGCGTGAGCGGAAAGCTTTCCTTGCGTGAAAGGCCGTGCAGCTTGTATTTGGCCTCCATGTGCAGCGTGCGGTCGGTGCGTCCATAGCAGCGTATGCGGAATTTTACCCGCTCATTGAGCCCGATGAGGTTCGATTTGAGATAGTGGTCGCTCAGATCGTCAAAGTACAGGGAGCGTACATAGTACCCCTCGGCCCGATCCTGATGCTTGTCCCGCCGCATAAGCGGCGCAATGCGCGCCTCCAAAATGGCCAACTGCCCTTGCGTGCAGTAGTACTTCAATTCGTGGCGGTATTGGTGGTTATCCGTTGCTGCCGTCATCAGGCCAAACCTCCGTAATATTCGTCCAGATAGGCAAGCCTTTGCCGCATGTACGAAAGCATCGGCGTCAGATCCGCGTTGTTGCCGCTTTCGGGCCATGCAAGGCTGTCGCGGGCAAACGCGCCGCTTTGCACGACACCATCCGTTGCCGCCTGTAAACGGCTTAGAATCTCCGCATCGGAAAACAGCGTCTTGCGCAGTGCCTGCCAGCGTGTTTTGAGTAGGGGCAGCACCGTTTCGGGATCGTATTCCATCAGGGCTTCCATCTCGTTGCGGATATAGAGCGTGCGAACGTTATCAAGATGCGCGGCGGCGTCCGCCGATGCGGTATCACTCGGCCCGAAGCTCAGGTTCAAATCCCATGGCATGACAACCCAATCAAACGTGCCGTCGGCTTGTCGGATGCCAATGACATAGATGTTTTTCAGCATGGAATCCGTGTTGCCCGTCGCGTTGATGAACAGGCTCAGGTCGATGAGCGCATTCAGGTCGATGCGCGTATACAGTTCCTCCAAGCGGTCGCCCCAGCGGTACAGTACGAACGCATCGTGATAATCCATGACAGATTGATATTGTGCATCCGAAACCTTTGTCTGCGGCCAGTGGAACGTGCCCAGCCGATACAGCATTTCCTCGAAGGGGTAAGCTTGCTCCTCCAAGATCCGTTTGGCCTCGGCATAGCCGTAGTAGGGCTTGTAAAGATAATCGCTCGCTTCGCTGATTCCCGTGCTCTTGCGGCCGACCGTCTCCATCAGGCAGTAGACGCCTTGATAGGCGTTGTCGATCACGAGCTCCGCGTATTCGGCATGCGTGCTTTGTATATATGCGGGCGATGCGGCCGCAAGGCAGAGATCGTTCCACAAATCGTTGGCAACCTTGTCGCGGTTCTTCTGCGTATCTGCGTACATGGAATTGAGAATCCAGTCATCGTCGGTGCGCATGCCCAGCAGGGAGAGGTGGTTGGTTTTGCCGTCCGCGGTGGTCAACGACAGCCGATAGGAGGACTTTGGCCAGGAGTAGCTGGTATGCCCGCGCACATGGAAGGTGACGTTGGAGGTTTGAACCCGATAGGCGTCGCCGCCCGCCGCGGGGTCGAACACCTGTATCGTGCCGACATACGGGTTGGCGTGAATCAGATACCCGTTGTCGGGCAGGGTCGAAACAGAGATCATCGGCATACCCGTCAGCACGACGCCTGCCTTGCAGTATTGCTTGCCGCGGCAGATCAGCAGCTCAAAGCGATGTCCCTGCTCGATGGCGCGCTGCTTATCCGCTCGGCGTGCGTCGTCGGGCAGCAGGATGTCCGCATGCGCCAGTGACCACGAAAGCGTGCCGTCCCGGGCGGATGTTTCCAACGATTGCGGGATATAGAACGTTGCCGAGGCCGCGTCAAAGGGCGCAGCCACGCCGTTGATTTGCAGCGTGCCAAAGTTGTCTGCATCGTATGCGGTTTCCTCGCGGTTACTCAGGAAGGCTTTTGCCGCCTCCGCATCGACTACGCGGAGTGTATCGGATTGGGATTCGGGGCGCAGCGCAGCGTATATAAAAGAAGTTAGGCAGGTAATGGCTGCCAAACAGAACAGGATGCGTTTTGTTGTGGCGCGCGTGAGCCGATTCATCGGCCCAAACATGCCGCATAATTAATTACAGCATGAGAAATGCGGGGGGGGGGTGTCCTGTTTCCTTTTGCGGATTGCGGGAATATGTCGGTTGCCTGCTTCACAAGTTCTCCCGTGATGGATGCATGGCATATTCTGTAATCAATGGTCCAAATTGCCATCATACCATGCATGATAGTGTTATTCGAATTATAATACCGCACAAGCCCGCTGTCAAGGCAAGAGGAATACCGGATTGTTTTGCCGTATGGTGGGTGGCAAGCGCCAACTCCTGCAAGAGCGCGTTTCACACCGATTTCGCGTTCCGAGGTTGTGCGGCGGATCGAAAACCGATATAATGGAATAAATCGTCCAACGCATCCAAGTATCGAATATCGTAGTCCTTGCAAACAACCGTATTTGCAATCAACGGAAAGGAGGGAGACGTATCGGTGAAGCTGTCTCATAACACCATTTTGCTGGAAAAACTCAGTGAAGCGCTCAAATCCGTATTGCCCGTGGCGATCATTCTCTTTTTGCTCTGCTTTAGCATTGTGCCTGTGCCCAACAGCATATTGATGTCCTTTGTCGTGGGAACCATACTGCTCATCGTTGGCATGGGGCTGTTTACGCTGGGTACCGACCTTGCCATGACGCCCATCGGCGAGCATGTGGGCTCCGCGGTTTCGCGTTCCCGCAAGCTTTGGAAAATCATTGCCGTAAGCTTACTGGTAGGGGTCATGATTACCATATCGGAGCCCGATTTGCATGTTCTGGCGCAGCAGGTGCCCAACATCCCAAACGGCGTAATCATCGGGGCCGTATCGGCGGGCGTGGGGATATTCCTGGTGCTGGCGATGCTGCGCATATTCCTGCGCGTGCCGTTGAGATATCTGCTTATCGGCTTCTATTTGATTGTGTTTGTGCTGGCGGGGTTTGTGCCGCGCGAATACCTCTCCACGGCGTTCGACTCGGGCGGTGTGACCACGGGCCCCATGACCGTGCCGTTTATCATGGCGCTGGGCGTGGGCGTTGCCAGGAGCCGCAGCGATGAAAACGCGCAGGAGGACAGCTTTGGCCTGGTCGCGCTGTGTTCGGTCGGCCCGATACTGGCCGTGCTGCTGCTGGGCATTCTCACTCCCGGCAAAAGCGGGGCGTATGTGCCCGTGACCGTGCCCGATATCGAAAA
>CAZRIT010000055.1:4016-13090 GCA_964600225.1 uncultured Oscillospiraceae bacterium
GCGGCTGTTTTCCGCCGCGTTTCCAACCTATTTTCGGGATGTGGCGCTGGCGCTGCTGCCGATTGCGGCATTTTTCGGCGTCTTTCAGGCGGTGAAGCTGCGCATCCGTAAAACCGAGCTGATGCGCATCGGCGTTGGCATCATATATACCTATCTGGGCCTGGTGTGCTTTTTGACGGGCGCCAACGTGGGCTTTATGCCCTTGGGCAACTATGTGGGGCAATTGATCGGCAGCCTCGAGCAGCGGTGGATCATCATCCCCATCGGCATGGTGATCGGCTACTTCATCGTATCCGCGGAGCCTGCCGTGCATGTACTTAACAAGCAGGTGGAGGAGATGACCTCGGGCGCCATCCCACACCGCGCCATGGGCCTGAGCCTGTCGGTGGGCGTGGCGGTATCGGTGGGGCTTGCGATGATGCGCGTGCTGACGGGCCTGCCGATTATGTTTTTGCTGATTCCCGGCTATGCCATTGCGCTGCTGCTCAGCTTTTTTGTGCCGCCCATATTTACGTCCATTGCGTTTGACTCGGGCGGCGTGGCGTCGGGGCCGATGACGGCAACCTTCCTGCTGCCGCTGGCGATGGGGCTGTGCACGGCCGTTGGCGGCAACGTGGCCGAGGATGCGTTCGGCGTGGTGGCCATGGTGGCCATGACGCCGCTGATTACCATCCAGATTATGGGGCTGATATTCAAGCTACGCTCCCAAAAGACCGTGGCCGCAGCCGCGCAGCCCGTGTCGGAGGAGCAGATTATCACCTTCGAGGAGGAAGAAACATGAATACTTTCCGATGGCTCCTGGTTGTCGCCCGCCGCGACCAGAGCGAGGCGTATATCGATTTTCTCAGAAAGCACGGCGCGGGCATGGTGTTTGGCAGCCTGTGCCGGGGTGCGGCAAAGGAAAAGACGCTGGACCTGCTGGGTCTGGAGGAGAAGGAGAAGGTGCTGCTGTCCACCATGGTCTCGCGGCAGAGCGCGCGCACGCTGATGCGGCGGCTGGTGAGCGAAATGCGCATCGATGCGCCCAACAGCGGGATAGCGCTGACGGTAAACGTCAACGGCGTCAGCGGCACCTCGGCGCTGCACTATCTGTGCGGCGACCGTTTGATTCAGGAAGGAGAGGTGAACGGCATGAAGGAGTATCCGTATTCTTTGATTATTGCAATTGCGGACAAGGGGCACTCGGGGCTGGTGCTGGAGGCGGCGGGCTCTGTGGAAGCGTTCGGCGGCACGCTCATCTACGCCAAGGAGATCGGCACAAGCACGTCGACCAAGTTCTTTGGCGTTTCCATCGCCGAGGAAAAGGAGCACATCTATCTGGTGGTGCCGCATACAAAGCGCGACGCTGTGCTCAAGGCTATTATGGAGCAGGCGGGCGTGCGATCACCCGCGCATGCCGTGGCCTTTTCGCTGCCTGTGGACAGCGCGGTCGGGCTGACCGTGCCGATGGAGGAGGACGAGTAAGGCGCTTGCGGCCATGATTGCAAGGGTAGAATAGCAAACAAGCCGCCTGTCAGGCGGCTTGTTTGCTGGTTATCACGAAAGCAAGAGCGCGTTTTTCCTTACAGTTCGCCTGAAACAAGGATGCGGGAACCCATATCCTCCGCCGTTGCGCCCGTTTGATAGCTTTGGTCGGCAATGTAGAGCTTGTTGCCGATCAGGAACGCCTGGGAGTAGTGGTCGTGATCCGCAACATCGCCGCCCACGGTGGCGACAAGGCTGTAATCGGAGAGCTTGTAGATGTTGACGACCGAGTTTGCGCCCTGATAGGTGGAAACGACCATGTAGCCATCGGAAATGGAGATGCCATACGCCTCGGGGCAGTCAATGACCTTTTCGAACTTGCTGCCATCGCTGCTGAACTTGGCAACAGAATCCGCCTTTGCGCCCTGCGCCAGCTTCATGGTGAGGTAAAGGCTGCCATCGGGGCCAATAGCGATATAGTTGGCGTCCGCCTCCGCCACGCCGGTTGCATTGGGCAGGCTTACAACACCGTCCACGCCGAAATCGGTGTTGATTACGGGCGCAGCGGGATCGGTCACATCATAGCAATAGATGCGGTTTGCGCCGTAATTGGTAATGAAATAGGCGTAATACTTGTCGCCGTTTTTATAGACTGCAATGCCGTTGGCGCCGCTGTCCACAACGCCCAGCTCCACCTGCGTCTCGGAAACGGGGGTGCCGTCGCTGTCGTTGAGGATGGCGAGAGTGACATAGGAAGTCGCGTTGTAGGTAATCGTAGCGTAGACATACCCCCTGTCGTCCGTGGCAAGGCCCTTGGCGTATTCCTTCCAATCCTCAACGCTGCCGTCATGATATATCCACTTTTCTTCGCCGCTGGCAACGTCGATTCTGCGCACACCGTTGGCGGTGAGCAGAATGTGCCCTGTGTAAAGGCTTGTCCCGTCCTGCGAGACCGCCATGCCTCTAAGAGACTTCATCGGTGCGTCAAATACTTTGTAGTCGGTGAAGGTCACGCCTTCAAAGTTCAGTTCCTTGGCAGCTTCGGGTTTCTGTCCGCAGGCAGCCATGCTAAAAAGCATTGCCATGCAGAGGAGCAGCGCGATCATTGTTTTTTTCATGTTCATTCTCCTATTTTATGATGATTGGTTCAGGGAGGTCGAAGGGTGATATCGACTCCTGTGATGCGCAGTAGGATACGAGGGTTTTGATCAGCGTTTGTTCATAGGGCACGGCGCTGATATAGCCGCTTTTCGGAATGAAGATGTTCCTTGAGGTGCAAACGCGGTATTCGGCATTGGGGTCGAGCCTGTCGCCGTTTTCCAGGTATGCACCGGTAGTACGATAGAAGCCTTTTTCTTTGTCAAGCGTCAGCTCCATCGTCAAACCGAAGCAATTGTTGTTTGTCTTGTTATGATCCACGAGGGCCAGTAGCTGCGCCCCGGTCATGGTGTAAACCTGCACGTCATATTGGCGGACCAGCACCGCTTCCAGCAAAGGAGCCGTTATATCTCCGTCGTAAATCTTGGAGTGCGTAAGCTGGGTATCATGATAATGGCCGTAAAAATCAGGCAACGTCAATTCGGGCGTGACGGCAACATCACAGCCTGTCTGCGTTTGCATGGCTTTCATAACAAAGTTGAGCACCTGCTGGACGGAGAATGTTTCCGTTGCCTGCGTCAAAACCTGATTGCTCTCCTTGTCTAAAGACAGCCATGCCGCACGCGCGTCATACAGCGCCTGCAAAAGAGCGTTGTCCGCTTCTTCGGTTCCGTCGCCGCTTAAAAATGCCACCATCGCGTCGTCAAAAGTTTTGTTAACATCGAAGGGAACGGACGAGACGATGAGATTGCCGCCTTCCAAAACCTTTTTGAAGGATGCCAGCGACGGGGAATCCAGATTATCCATCAATCCGTAACAGGGCGATACCAACCCGCGGCAGATGTCCAGCATGCGCTTCTGTCCCGTTTCGCTGTAAATATAGTCCATGATTCGATCAAGCGCCTCGGCCTTTTTCGGGTCTGCCGCTGCTTTGGCGCTCATACCGAGGTGGAGCGTGTTATGCTCGATAATAATGCCGTCGGGACACGTTTCCGAGTAGAGGGGCATCATGGCGAACTTGTCGTGGGTGCCGCTGTTGTAGATTTGCGAGAGCGCTTCGCTGTTGGCAATGCACATGGCAACTTCGCGATCCTTCATCAAATACGCCACGGATTGCTTCAGCGTGAGCTGGTTGTCTGCAATGTGCCCAAGATCGCCTAGCATCCGCAGGTATTTGAGGGTCTCGACGGTCCCTTCCCGCGTAGCCTGCGCATTGCCCTTCGAAAAGTCGGTCAGCCACCGATATCCCTCCATCGTCGTGCCTTCGTTGATCATATACGCGGTGGAATACAGCCCCGTGCCGAAGTCGAGCGGCGTGCGCACGGAGATCGGCATCATGCCGGAATCGTATATGGTGGAAAGCAATTGCGTAAACTCCGCATAGTTTGTCGGGACGGCCCAGCCCTTTTCGTCAAACAGCGTCCGATTGTAGACGATCCCTCTCAGCCCGATAAAGAACGGCAAATAGTAGAGCCTGCCGCCTATGGCGACATTGTTCAGATAGGACGTCTGAATCCGCGAGGTATAGGCATTGCCGGACACCTCCGCAAAGGCGTTCGTCAGATTTGGGATATCCGCGCCGAACGCATCCGAAACGACGATATCCGCCACATCGTTATGCTTCGACGCCTGTATGAAGAGCGCCCGCGCTCTCTCCATGGATGTAAACGGGGATACATCTCTGGCAGGATCAATGTGACCTCGCCTGACCGTAGCCCGCAGCTCAAATTCGTATTCCGGGAAAATGTCGCGCAGCTCCATGAAAAAAGTAAAGATGGAGGAACTGTCATCGAACTCGATCACAATCTTTGTTTTTGCATCATCCGAATTTGCGCCGCTTCCGCAGCCCGTCGCTCCCCACAGGAGCGCCGAAACAAGCAGACAGGAAGCAACCCGCAACAGCATGTTTTTCATATCAATCTACGCCTCCCAAGTATTTCAGCAGCGCCGCTTTCAGCGCGGCTACCTCCACAGGCTTTTTCAGATGGCCGTTCATGCCGTGTTGCAGGGACGCCCGCACATCGTCGTCAAACGCATTGGCGCTCATGGCCAGGATAGGTACCTCCCGCGCATCGGGCCGCGCCAGACTGCGCACCGCGTCGGCAAACTCGTAGCCGTTCATCTCAGGCATCTGGATGTCGGTAATGATAATGTCGTAATAGCCGATTTGCGAATCCTTGAATTTCTCCAGCGCCGCGGCGCCGTTCATCGCCGTGTCCACTGCCAGGCCGAATCGGGAGATGATATTCGTTGCCACAACCAGGTTGATTTCGATATCCTCGACCAGAAGCATATGCTTTCCTTTCAAAACGCTTTCGTCCACCGTGGCTTCGGATGCAGGCGTCGGCGCCTCCGCCGCGTTGCTGCGTTCCAGATCAAGGATAATGTCAAAGGTTGTGCCCTTGCCCTTTGTGCTGCTTGCGCTGATTGTGCCGCCCATCAAATCCACAAAGGATTTCACGATGGACAGACCAAGGCCTGTGCCGCCCGCAGCCTGGTCGGCATTGGATCGATCCTGCGCAAAGGGGATAAACAGGTTTTTCATGAATTCTTCGGACATGCCAATGCCCGTATCGGAAACGATAAGGTGCAGCCTGTCCTTGCTGCCGACATGCTGCTTGAGCTTGAAATCCATGTGGATGCATCCGCCGCGGGGGGTGAACTTGACCGCGTTGTTTGTGAGGTTCATCAGCACCTGCGTCAGGCGCTGCCTGTCGCCGATGTAGGACGGAGACAGCCTATCGTCGATCGTAATGTCAAAATCCACGCCTTTTTCAATGGCCTGCTTGCGCGAAATCGTTTCAACGGCATCCACAATCTCACGAATTTGGAACGCGTCGTTGCGCAGCTCCATTTTCCCGCTCTCGATTTTGCTCATGTCCAGAATATCGTTTATGATATCCAGCAGATACTTTGCCGAGGTATCGAGCTGGCGGAGGTAGCCTAAAACAGGCGCGTCCTCGTCAAGCTGCGTGATGGCGATATAGTTTAGACCGATGACGGCATTGAGCGGCGTGCGGATGTCGTGAGACATCTTGGCGAGGAAGTCGTTCTTTGTGGAGGCCACGCGGTTTTTCAGTTCCAGCTCGTTGAGCTGGCGCTCGCGCTCCTTGGCGGCGTTGACGTTCAAAACCAGCACAAATACCACCAGCATCGCAAGCCCCACAACAATGCCCGTGACGGCAAACAGCGTGTTGCGCAAGGCGAAAGTGGTTTCATGCGAGGTTTCCGCAATGGGCGCAATGACAACGGCCATTTCATCCGAATCGTCGAGCGGCGCATACTGTACCGCCCAGTCCGTCCCGTTAAAATGCGCAAACAAGCTGTTGCTGGCCTTTTGTGCGAAATCACGATTGATTCTGTCCGCTGTCGCAGCGTCGATCCCCGCGTTTTCCAGGCTGACAATCAGGTTGTATCCTATGAAATCGGCGGCTGTTTTCGGGTTGAGCTGAATACCGCCGTCGAGATTGGCAATATAGGTATACCCATCATCGCCGAAAAGCCCCAGGTACAAATCGCCGCGGAACTGCTCAACATCGTACACCTCGCAGATGGCGACAACAGGGATCGTATCAACAATCCTGGGCGCCACCTGCGCCGAAAAGGCCCAGTAGTCCACGCCATCGGAGGCTTTTACAAAACGGTACTGCGCGTCATCGTGCAGCAGCGTATCCATCAGCAGATCGTTATCGCGGATGCGCGCCGTATTGCCGTCCAGCGTGTAGGTGACGCCTGTGTCGCTGATGAGCAGAACGGTATAGTTTTCTCCTTCCTTATAGGTGAACAGCTTTTTCACCTCGGCAAAGGAAGCCGCGTCCGACTGATTAAAGGAGGATGCGCTGGAGCCGATGCGGGACATCAGCCATTCCCGCCTGGCGGTGATGGAGCGGGTAAGCTGGCCGGTGATCTCGTTGACATAGACTGCGCGTTCGTTTCGCAGGCTTGTGTTGAGCCTGCTCAAATATCGGAGAAAAGCAAACAGGCATGCCAGGATGATCAGGCAAATCGTGATACATGTCACCACATGCCAGGGCTTTATTTGCTTGTTTTTCCTTTCAACCATACATATCACCAACCATTGTTTTGATATTGCGATGCTGTGCCCCTCGGCATGACACGGGAAGGCGCGTCATTCTGCGGCGCAGCCGAAAGTTTCACGCCGCCGCAGCGGAGAAAGCCGATTACCCGCACGCGCTTACCCCGCCGACCTCCCGCGCCAAAGCGATTATCGGTATATCGTCGCTGTCCGCGCTTTCGACAAATATCACATCCGTGCGCATCAGGCGGTAGACGCCATCGTCGCCAAGCTGTTTTCCCTCATGACTGACAACCCGCTCGCCGCGCGCATGTGCGTCAAGCAGGTTGGCACGGGAGAAGCAATCGATAAAGGATTGCCGATCCGCGGGATGGAAGGTTGCGGAGCCCTCGGCAATCAGCTCGTCGAACACGCCCGTGTTGACGCAGGAGCGCGTGGTATAATGCTCATATTGCATCATATAGTAGCTGTTTTGCGTCAGATTGGCGGAAATGACCAGCGGGTAGATGGCGGCAACGGCCAATAGCAGCCGGTTAAGCTCGGCCTTGCTGAACAGGCCCGCGCGCCAAAGCTCCGCCTCCTCGTGGGCCTTGTGCCGATAAGCCGCTTCCTCCATTTCCACCGTATAGAAAGCAAAGTCGTTTTTGCCGTTGCGCTTAACGTGGTACAGCGCACGGTCCGCACGCTTGTATAGCGTGGCAAAATCGTCCGTTCCGCTTGCCCCCGTGACGACGCCGATGCTGCAGCGCAGCGGAAGCTGTCCCTGATCGCCCAAACGGATGGTGGTGAGCTTTTTCATTAATGTCAGCAGCGTGCTGTGCAGCCACGTTTCGGTGCCGCAGTGTCCCAGGAAAACGGCGAACTCATCGCCGCCGATGCGCCCGACAATATCGTTTTGGCGGAACTGTGCCCGCAGCGTTTCGCCGATCAGCCGAATCGCCCGATCGCCGTGGTCGTGGCCCTGGCTGTCGTTGATGGTTTTGAGGTTGTCAAGATCGATGATGAGCAGCGCGCAGGGATGCTGTTCGCTGCCTTCCAGGCACTTGCGAATCAGCGCCTCGGTGGTCATTTTGTTGTAAAGCCCCGTCAGCCCGTCACGCTCGGCTTTTTGCTTAACCTCCAACACCTCTGTGACGTCTTCGAACACAATAATGGCGGAAACCGGATCGCCCGTGTTGGAGTAAATCGTAGTGAAGCTGGATTTCAGCCAGCGCATGCCGTCTGCCGTAGCGCCTTGAAACAGTGCGGTTCCCGTCTTTTCGCCGCGTATGATGCTTTCATAAAAGCTGATGTAGGCCTCGGCGGAATCGGCAGGGATCAAACCCATCTCCACGGGCCCGTAGGGAACGTTGGTCACCTTTTCGGGCGTGCCGAATATGGCGGCGACATTGGGCGTCATATTGACCGAGCGATCGGCGATATCGTATCTGGCAATGATATTGCCGCTGTGTTCCAGCGCCAGGCGGTAATGCTCCTCGCTCATGCGCAGGGTTTCCTCCGCTTCGATCTTCTCTGTGACGTCGAACTTGACCGCGTTCAGAACCACCGTTTCGCCGCGCCGATCCAGCACTGTGCCGCGCAGATTGACCCAGCGGCGACCGCCATCCTTACAGCACAGGCGGTATGTAAACTCAAACGCGTCCGTGCCATGCAGGATGGAGCGGATGCTGTCGCTAAGCGCGGGGACGTCCGCAGGGGCGATCAGCGCCATGGTATCTCGATCGGCCATCGCGCGGTATTCTTCCTTGGTGTAGCCCGTCATCGTATAGAAGCCATCGCTGAAATAGAGGATGCGTATTTTTTCGGGCGTTACCTCGTACATTGCCAGACCGCCGGGAATGCTGTTGGTTAGCAGCGTGAGCTGCGCCAGCGCTTCCCGGTTTGCGGTAATGTCCCTGGCGACGCCGTATAAGCCCACCAGCTCGCCCGCAGCGTCATACAGCAGGTATTTGGAGGTGCTCGAGTAATGGGAAACGCCGTCATCCGAGGGAATGCGTTCCACATAATCCACCAAGGACTTGCCGCTGTCCATAATTTTACGGTCGTCGGAACGGTACTGCTCCGCAAGCGCCCTGTCGAACAGGTCGTAATCGGTCTTTCCCGCAATCTCCCGTTCGTCGGCGAGCCCGGCGAGCGCGGCCAATGCATACGGCGCATTGGTGTTTTCGGGACGGTATGCCGACGGGTGCAATCTCGCGGGTATTCATGGAAGCCCTTTTGCTGTTGCGCACAAAAAAGAGCCCTGTTTACAGGCTCCATTCAAACAACGTGCAGCTGGCTACCATCCCTTTCGGTACAGGCCCTACAGCTTTGCGTCATCGGCTTTCGCCGATTTTGCCCTAAACAGTGGTGGAGAACCGCGATTGCGCCATGGTAAACAACGTATAGTTTGTTTGCCACTCGCATCATGCGATCATTCCATTGCCTCTATCATACACGATATTGGGAAAAAGAACAATCTTTAATATCGCAAACC
>CAZRIT010000056.1:0-13087 GCA_964600225.1 uncultured Oscillospiraceae bacterium
ATGCCCGTATGCTTGAGGTATTTGGCGCCGATGGTAGCCATGTCCATCAGCGTTTCGGGCTTTTGAACGCCAAGCTCCCTGCGAAGCGCCCGATAGCGTTTATACGCGGCCAGCGCCAACGCATCGTCGGACGCTACCTCCGTCAGCTCCGTTTGAAACGTCGTGTGGCGGCAGTGATCCGACCAGTAGGTATCCAGCACCCGCAGCTCCGTCTCGGTGGGACAGCGGCCCTCGCCGCGGAAAAATGCCTGCGTAAAATGCACGTCGGCCTCGTCCATGGCCAGCCCGTAGCTTTGGCGAAGCGCCCCAAGCGCCGCGTCGTCCATATCCAAAAAGCCCTCGATGGTCGGCACGTCCGCCGCATCGGGATAGTCCGCAGTCAGCGTTTCGTATGCGTCCATACTCGCCTCGCGGCACTCCACTGGGTTGATCAATTGACGGCGGATTGCCGCCATGTCCGCATCGTTCAGCGCGCCCGTCAGCATGTAGACCCGCGCGGTACGCACGGTGGGCGCGGCGGTTGGGCACAACAGGCGGATGCATTCCTCCGCCGCGGCGGAGCGCATGTCGAACTGACCCGGCAGATATTCCACCGCAAGCAGCTTTGCCTCCGCTATGGGCAACGCATCGTAAAGGTCATCCGTCTGCATCTCCGAAAACACGCGCGTCCTGCAGCGTATAAACAACTCTTCGTCAATATGCTCCACATCGTAGCGGTTGAACACGCGCACGCCCGTGAGCGACGTCACGCCCAGCACCTGATGCAAATCGTTATACACGCCCTGCGCCTCCTGCGCGTACGAGGGCTTGCGCTCCACAAAAACCCGATAGACCATATCCTACGCTTCCTCCGCTTTCAAGCCGATATCATTGCGGTAATACGCGTTTTGAAACCGCACGCGCCCGACGGCGGCATAGGAAAGCGCGCGCGCTTCTTTGAGCGTGGGCGCCTTGGCCGTCACCCCCAGCACGCGCCCGCCCGCGGTGACCAATTCCCCGCCGCGATTCGCCGTGCCCGCATGGTAGACGGTGACGTTGGGCAGTGCGTACACGCCGTCCAGCGAAATGGGGAACCCCTTTTCGTATCGTTCGGGATACCCGCCCGAGGCCACCACCACGCAGCAGCTTGCATCGTGCGAAAACCGCACCAAATCCTCCGTCAGCCTCCCGTCGCTGACGGCCAGCATGATATCCATCAGGTCGCTTTCCAGCAGCGGCAGGACGGCCTGCGCCTCGGGGTCGCCAAAGCGGCAGTTGTATTCAATCACCTTGGGCCCGTCATTTGTCAGCATCAGCCCAAAGTACAGGCAGCCGCGAAACGGGCAGCCCAGCGCCGCCATGGCGCGCACGGTGGGCAGGAAAATCTCCTCCATGCAGCGCGCGGCAATCTCCTTTGTATAGAATGGGTTGGGCGCAATCACGCCCATGCCGCCCGTATTGGGGCCGAGATCGCCATCCAGCGCGCGCTTGTGGTCCATGGACGACACCATGGGTATGAGCGTTTGCCCATCGGTAAAGGCCAGCACCGTAACCTCGGGGCCAACCAGAAATTCCTCCACGATGATGTTGTCGCCGCTGCGGCCAAACACCTTCGTCTCCATCAGCGCATGGATGGCGGCGCGCGCTTCCGACATGTCGCTGACGATGAACACGCCCTTGCCCAGCGCCAGCCCGTCGGTCTTGATGACCGCGGGAAAGCTGTGCGCGGCAAGGTAGCTTAGCGCCGCCTCGGGCGCGGAAAACGCCTCGTAGCGGGCGGTCGGAATGCCGTTTTGCTGCATGAGCGCCTTGGCAAACCGCTTGCTGCTTTCGATGCGCGCCGCCGCCGCCGTGGGGCCAAAGCAGCGCACGCCCAGTTCCTGCAGCCGATCCACCGCGCCCATGGCCAGCGGGTCGTCCTGCGCAACCACGGCAAAATCCACCTTGTGCTCGGCGGCAAACGCGCAGATGCCGTCGATATCCGTTGCGGTGACGGGATAGCAATCCGCAATGGCCGCAATCCCGCCGTTACCCGGCAAAACGGATAGATCCGTGATGGCCGCGTTTTTTCGAAGGGCCAGCGCCAGGGCGTGCTCCCGCCCGCCGCCGCCCACGATCATGACATGCATGCCCGCGCCCTCAATGATGGAACAGGCGCGGCGCGCCCGTTGCCATCACAATGCCGTAGGCATTGCAGGCCGCGATGACCTCGTCGTCGCGGATGGAGCCGCCCGGCTGCACGATGTAGGAAACGCCGCTTTGCCGCGCGCGCTCGATGTTATCGGGGAAGGGAAAGAACGCGTCGCTGCCCAGCGATACGCCCGTTATACCCGCCAGATACGCGCGCTTTTCGGCCGCGGTCAGGGGGGCGGGCCGCACGGTAAAGAACCTCTGCCACACGCGTTCGCCCAGCACCTCCGCATCGTCCTCGGAAATGTAGCGATCCACAGCGTTGTCGCGCTCCGCGCGCCCCAGCGTCGTGACAAACGGGAGGGAAAGGGCCTTTTCATGGCGGCGAAGCTGCCAGATATCGGATTTGTTCCCCGCAAGCCTTGTGCAATGGACGCGGCTCTGCTGGCCCGCGCCAACGCCCGTGGTCTGCCCGCCTGCGGCATAGCAGACGGAGTTGGACTGGGTATATTTGAGGGTAATCAGGGCAAGCAGCAAATCGCGCCGCGCGGACGCGGGGATCTCCTTTTGCTCCGTCACAATATTGTCCAGCACCTTTGCATCGATCAAAGCGGCGTTTCGCTGCTGCGCAAACGTTACGCCGAACACCTGCTTTGTTTCCACGCCTGCGGGCACATAATCCCTGTCCATGCGCACGATGGCGTACCCGCCCTTGCGCTTGCTCTTGAGAATATCCAATGCCGCGGGCGTATAATCGGGCGCGATCACGCCGTCGGACACCTCGCGTTGTATCACGCGCGCGCACACCTCATCGCACGGCTCCGAAAGCGCAATCCAATCCCCAAAGGCGGAAAGCCTGTCCGTCCCGCGCGCGCGGGCATAGGCGCACGCCGACGGGGAATCGTTCAATCCTTCGATATCGTCCACGCAGGCGGCCTTGCGCGATATTTCGTCCATCGGCAACCCCAGCGCGGCGCCCGCAGGGCTGACATGCTTGAACGACGCCGCCGCGGGCAGGCCGCACGCAGCCTTCAGTTCCGCCACAAGTTGCCAGGCGTTGAGCGCATCCAAAAAGTTGATGTACCCCGGGCGGCCGTTGAGCACCTCCACGGGCAGCGCGCCGCCATCCTCCATGTACAGCCGCGCCTCGGCCTGGTTGGGGTTGCAGCCGTATTTGAGCAGGATTTCGTTCATTGCAAGGTCCCTCCCTCGTGCTTGTTGATGAGCCTGTCGGAAAACTGTCCGTCCGCGCCGATGAAGCGCACATACAGGGAAATGCGGTTATCCGCATCGAGCGCGTTCCAGATATCCTGTGTGAACGCATCGATGTCGTTGGGGATGCTGATTTGCGTCGGTTCGCCGACAAACGCGGGCAGCGGCGCGCCATCGTGCACATAGGTGTGGATAAAATGCCCCGTGCCCGCCTGCGGCTCGTAATAAAAATACTGACGACGGGTCGCCGTCCCCGCCGCGTCGCCCGCCTTGAGGATGGAGAGCGCATAGCCATTCCCGTCGGTCACGCCGCTGATGCGCGGGGTAAAGTTGGGCGCGTCGGGTTCAAAGGTGCGCGTTTGCAGCGCGTTTTCAAAGGTGCCGCCCTGCCGCAAGGCCTCGTAAACGGTATCGGTCTGGTCGCCGTTAGTGGCAATGGTTACGCCGCCGATAACCCGCACGGGCGTGTACATCACCAGCGTCGGGTCGCCGTTTGCGTCCGCGGCAAAGCGCGTAATACCCAGCGCGTCTCCGTTTCGGCGGAACAGTCGGTTCCTGCTGTTGTCGCTGCGGCCCATGATAAAGTACACTACGGCCTGCCGATTATCCGCTGTCCTGCCGATGGCAAGCCCGCGCCCGGGATAGCTGTTTTGGGAAAGCAGCGCGGGCAAATCCCTGCTCTGTTTGTTTGCTTGAATCGATTGCTGCATCGTCGTTCCCTCCCCAATGCTTTGACAGATTTGTTCCGCAGCGCGCGGGAGCAGCACCCATTCGGCCTCCTCCATCACCCGCCGCTGGAGCGTTTGCGGCGTATCGCCGTCTTGCACCTCCACGGCCTTTTGCATGAGTATCCTGCCGCCATCTGGCACGGCGCTGACCAGGTGCACCGTCGCCCCCGTCACCTTCACGCCCGCCGCCAGCGCGGCCTCGTGCACCTTCAGACCGTAAAAGCCCCTGCCGCAAAAGGCGGGTATCAGGGACGGGTGGACGTTGATCATGCGGTTTTCATAGTGCCGCACAAAGTCCGCGCTGAGGATATGCATGTAGCCCGCCAGCACGACGGCCTGAATATCGTATTCCCGCAATACCGCCAGCAGCGCCGCTTCATACTGCGCATCGGCAGCGTATGCCGCGCGCGCCACCACAGCCGTCGGGATAGCCGCGCTCCCGGCCCGTTCCAGCGCAAAGATGCCTGCCTTGCTGGCCACCACCAGCTCGATGCGGCCGCTTCTGAGCATGCCGAAGGACTGCGCGCGAATCAGCGCCTGCAGGTTGGTGCCCCCGCCCGAGACAAGCACGGCCATGCGCACTTTCATACGAACCGTACCCCCGCCTCGCCTTGCCGCACCGTGCCAAGGATATATGCATCCTCGCCCGCGGCCTGCAGCGCAGACACGGCCCGATCGGCATCCGCCGCCGAAACGGTAACGGTCATGCCCACGCCCATATTGAAGGTGTTGAACATATCGTGCTCGCTAAGCTTCCCGACCTCGCGAATCAAATCAAATATGGGCGGAATCCGCACGGCGCTTTTGACAATCTCCGCCGTCAGGCGCTTGGGCAGGCTGCGGGGAATGTTCTCGTAGAAGCCGCCGCCCGTGATGTGCGCAATCGAGTGCACCCGCACGCAATCGATTAGCGCAAGGATGGCCTTGACATAGATGCGCGTGGGGGTAAGCAGCGTATCCAGGAGCGGCCGCCCCAGCACATCGGCGTACTTGCCCGCGTCGCGCTCCAAATCGAAGGTTTTGCGCACCAGCGAGAAGCCGTTGGAATGCACGCCCGAGGAGGGCAGCGCCACGATGACGTCGCCCGATTGCACCCCGTCGGGGCCGATGAGCGCGCTTTTTTCCGCCACGCCCACCGCAAAGCCAGCCAGGTCGTATTCCTGCTCGGGGTAAAAGCCGGGCATCTCGGCGGTCTCGCCGCCGATGAGCGCGCAGCCTGCTAAAACGCATCCCTCGGCGATGCCCGATACGATGGCCGCCGCGCGCGCGGGCGTCAGCTTGCCCATGGCGATATAATCCAGAAAGAACAGCGGTTTGGCGCCGCAGCAGACGATATCGTTGACGCACATGGCCACGCAGTCGATCCCCACGGTATCGTGCCGATCGGCAAGGAACGCCAGTTTGAGCTTGGTGCCCACGCCGTCAGTGCCCGATACCAGCACGGGTTCCCGCATGCCGCTTGGCAGCATAAACGCCCCGCCGAACCCGCCGATGTCGCCGCTGACCCCCTGCGTCTTGGTGCGCGCAATGTGCGGCTGCATCAGCCGCACCGCCTCGTAGCCCGCGGTGATGTCCACGCCCGCAGCGCGGTAGCCCTCGTTTCGATCGCTCATGCGTCGTCCTCCGATTCCAGCTTTTTGAGATACTTGCTGACGGTTTCCGCCTTGGGCGGGTCAACGGGGTATGTCCCCGAAAAACAGCCTGTACAGAAGTGCGCGGACGGATTGTCCGAGAGCTTTGTCACGTTTTCCACGCTCAAAAAGCCCAGCGAGTCCACGCCCAGCTTCTCGGTCATCTGCGCATCGGAATAGTTGCAGGCAATGAGGTTTTCGCAGGAATCCACATCGGTGCCGAAATAGCACGGGTGCAAAAACTTCGGCGCGCTGGAACGCAGGTGCACCTCCTTGGCGCCCGCGTCGCGCAGCAGCCCCACGATATATGCGCTGGTGGTGCCGCGCACGATGGAATCGTCAATCAGCACCACGCGCTGCCCCTTGACGGTGGCCGCAATGGGGCTGAGCTTGATGCGCACCAGCTCCTCGCGCTGGTTCTGCCCGGGCTGGATGAACGTGCGGCCGATATACTTGTTCTTGATAAACCCAAGCCCGTACGGGATGCCCGATTGCCGCGCATAGCCGATGGCGGCGTCGATGCCGCTGTCTGGCACGCCGATGACCACATCCGCCTGCACGGGATGCTCCAGCGAAAGCAGCGCGCCCGCCCGCTGTCTGGCCGCATGCACGCTGCAGCCGTCCACCACGCTGTCGGGGCGGGCAAAATAGATCAGTTCGAAAATGCAGGGCGCGGGCGCGCACGTTCCGCAGTGGGTATCGATGCTCCTGAGGCCGTTTTTGTCGATCACCACGATCTCGCCCGGGCGCACATCGCGCACAAACTCGTAGCCCAGTGTGGAAAGCGCGCAGGTTTCCGATGCCACGGCAAGGTTTTCGCCGCATTTGCCGATGCAGAGCGGATGGAACCCGTGCGGGTCGCGCACGGCCATCAGCTTGGTCGGCGACATCAGCACCAGCGTGTACGCGCCGCGCAGTCTCGCCATGGCCCGTTCCACGGCCACCTCCACCGAGGGCGCGTTGAGGCGTTCCCGCGTGATGATGTAGGAAATCACCTCCGCATCGCTTGTGGTGTGGAAGATCGAGCCCGCAAGCTCCAGCTCCTCCCTTAGCTCCGCGCCGTTGGTCAGCTTTCCGTTGAGGGCCACGGCCATGCAGCCCTTCATGTGCTTGATGACCAACGGCTGCGCGTTCAACCGATCGTCGGCGACGGAATCCCCGTAGCGCACATGCCCCACGGCGATACGGCCGGGGCCGAGCGCGGCGAGGGTATCGCCCGCAAATACATCGTTGACCAGTCCCGCGGCCTTATGCGCGGTGATGACGCCGCGGTCGTTCACCGCAATGCCGCAGCTGGCCTGCCCGCGGTGCTGCAATGCAAACAGCGCATAGTAGGCCGCGTGCGCCACATCGGTATCGGGTTGGGCGTAAATGCCGAATACGCCGCATTCCTCGTGTAACTCTTGAAACATGCCGTCTCCTTATCGCTTGCGCTTTTTTGGCTCACATGCCCGCAAGTGCTTCATCCTTTGCCAGTACCCGCTGCGTCATGCAATTGCGCATGTCGCCGAGGGCGTTTGCCAGCTCCGCATCCGCTATGGCGAGCATTTCGGCCGCCAGTATGGCCGCGTTCTCCGCGCCGTCAATGGCCACCGTCGCCACGGGGACGCCCGATGGCATCTGCACCGTGGAAAGCAGCGCGTCGATGCCGCCAAGGCCCGTCTGCGCGCCAACGGGCACGCCGATGACGGGCAGCGTCGTCCACGCGGCCACAGCCCCCGCCAGGTACGCGGCCTTGCCCGCAATGGCTATGACCACGCCATAGCCCCTTTCCCGCGCCGACGCCGCAAAGGCCTGCACAGCCTCGGGCGTGCGGTGCGCGGACAGGATGCGCACATCGGTTGGAATGCCAAGCTCATTGAGCTTGTCGATCGCCTTTTTTGCCACGGGCATATCGCTGTCGCTGCCCATCAGAATGGCTGTTTTGTACATATCAAACTCCCTCCGTGGTTTTTAACGTCACCGCGTCAAAACTTCCTGCGCACAACCGTGTGCCGAATGACCCCGTCCACATAGTGCTGCGTGGAGTACAATATCGGCCGCCCGTCAATATCGTAATCCACCTCATCCATAAACAGCAGCGGCGTGCCGACGGCCACGTTGAGTATCTCGCTTAGCGCCCCGTCCGCCACGGCGGGCCGCAGCTCCGTCAGGTCCAGATACGGCTCCGCTTGGCAGTATTCGGACAAAAAACAGAATATCGGCGCGTGCAGGTCGGCCTCGGCATAGTCCGCGCGCTTGACCAGCGAAAGCGGGATGGTATCCTCGCAATAGATGGTGGGCCGCCCGTTGGCGGTAGCGATGCGCGAGGAAAAGAGCACCCGCTCACCCTCCGCCAGGTTGAGCCGCCGTGCCACGCGCCCGCTTGCCGTGCGCTCTTCAAACGCCAGCGGAATCTCCTGCGCCTGAAAGCCCGAGCGCGAGATCATATCCAAAAATTCCACCTCAAGGTCCATGCGCACCTTGACGGAAAGCACATGCCGATTGATCATCGTGCCCACGCCGTGCCGACGGGTGATGAACCCCTCGCGCTCCAGCTCCGCCAGGCTGTCGCGCAGCTGCGTGCGGCTGATGCTCAGCAGCGAAGCCAGGATGCTTTCGCGCGGGAGCCTGTCGCAGCGGGCATAGGCGCCATGCTTCATTTCATACAGCAATCGGGTTTGGATGGCCTCCAAAATGGCTCCCTCCTTTTCAAACAAAAAAGGTACTACCTTTAAGGTATTACCTTTACGAGGATACCACAGGATGCGGATTTTGTAAATACCATATGTTGTGGCATCACACGTTTTCGTCAAACGGCCCGCTTGCGGGATCATGCTGCAGGTTTCGGCACGTTGTTACAAATAGTGTTGCATTTTTGTTACTTGTCTGTTACAATGTTTTATGTGATGATGAAACATAAGAGGGCGCCACGCACAGACCTGCGCACAGAGTGGGCCGCAAGCAACGGATACCTCCATCATCCGCCAATCTATTCTTTAAAGGAGAAACAATATGATAACGCAACAAATAACCACCACAGGCTATGCTGCTTCCGCTTTCATCGGCATCCTGACCATCATCGCATGGTGGAAGGTGTTCAAAAAGGCGGGAGAGCCCGGCTGGAAATCCATCGTGCCGCTGTATGACGGGCATGTGCTGTACGGCCTCTGCTGGAAGCCGATCTATTTCTGGATTTCGACCATATGCCTGCTGGCCAGCACGGCCATCCTCCAGTTCTCCCCCAACCAGACCCCCGCGCTTCTGCCCGGGATACTGGCCGTTGTGCTGTTTATCGTCAGCGGCGTAATCAGCATCAAGTTCAACTTCAAGCTCTCCAGGGCCTTCGGCCACGGCGTGGGCTTTGGCATCGGCCTGTGGCTGCTGCACACCATCTTTTCGCTCATTCTGGGCTTTGGCAAATCCGAGTACGTCGGCAACGCGAGCGAAATCTGAACAAAACGCCTTTACGCACACAAACGCGGACGCACCCATCGGTACGTCCGCGTTTTTCTGCTTTTTCCGCCGATTACGGCTGTCCGACCTCGCGGCTTTTGTCGATGGGCACAGAGAACCGATAGGTCCCCACAAGCGTCCGTTCGCCCCGCAGGTTCAAATCGTACAGGTCGAACGCAATGTCCACCCGGAACGCCTCTGGCAGTTCCGAAATGCGTTCCAAGCCGTACGCATACCATGCGCCGTCCAGAAAGCGGTTCTTTTGCAGCGTGCGCCCATGCATAAAGTCCGCGATATCCACCGTAAACCCGTCGCGCCC
Source organism: uncultured Oscillospiraceae bacterium (assembly GCA_964600225.1). Classification (GTDB taxonomy): domain Bacteria; phylum Bacillota; class Clostridia; order Christensenellales; family CAG-138; genus CAZRIT01. The sequence continues at coordinate 9,435 of CAZRIT010000056.1, forward strand.
GCTCGGTACGGACAGCACGCTGCCCGCCAAACGGCCATGGATGGTCACGGCGGGCTCCGTTTCCCACGCCATGGTTTCGCACGCCACGTTCTCCACGCGATACCCCACCTCCACCGTGCCATCCTCGGCAAAGCGGATACGGGTGATCGTCAGGCTTGTCCCGTTGATGGTCTGCACGGCGTGCACGGCATAGGCGTGCGCAGCGTTCCTGCCGTCGCTTTCCGCCCGCCGCTGTGCGCTAAGCCAAGCCTCCGCCTCTCGGCCGTCCGCGGGCATGCGTTCCAAAGCAATCGGCAATTTGGCTTGGCGGATATCCGTCGCCGCGGACGCATCCTCCCACACAAGCGCGCCCACCGTCTCACTGGGCACAAGATACCCGTCGATATAGACGTCGACGGCCTGTGCGCGCAATGCCTCGCGCGTTCCCTCTCGGCGCAGACCCAGATAGAGCAGATCATCCCGCCACGCAACGTCCTCAACGGTCAGTCCGTCCACACTTAAGCCCACGGGAACGGCGTTTTCGGGCACGGCGTCCAATCGCGCGGCGTTTTGCCGATACTCCTGCGCCAACACATCGCCGTACCGATCGATCTTTTGCTGTATGCATGCATCGAACGCCGCCCTGTCGTAGGCAAACGAAACCGAGAACGCGCCCAATTCGCCAACGATGTTCCCCGCCCCGTCATAGGCATGCAGCGTGCCCGCAAAGCACAGCGGCACGCCCGCCTCGATGGGCCGATCGGATATGAACCGCGCGCAAAAATCGCCCTGCTCGGTGCGGTAGATCGGCGGCTCGCCCGTAGTACTTTGATAGATCGGGCAGTTTTGCCCGTCGGCGGTGAGCGTAAAGCCGCCGCTATCCAGGCCGAGCACGCCAAGCGCGGCGTCGGCAGGCACGGCCGCCGTTTCCTCCGCATCCAGCGAAACCATAAACCTAACCTTGGAGCTTTCCACGTCAAAGTGGATATAGACATAGGTCAACGCAATCTCCCTGTCGGCGTTGTAGCCAAACACCTGCTCCAGGCCCGTGAGCGTCAGCGTGGCGTCCGCCATCCGTGCCTCGCCCGATACGGGGATCACCACACGGTCCGCCAGCGCCATGTCCTGCCCGCGTTCCTGCCTGAGCGTGTCCTCCGCAATCTCTGCTACGGCCGCCTGCGGCAGCTCGCTTTGCTCCCTTGCCTTGTCCTTGGCGCGCCGCATTGCGCCGCGGTACGCCGCCACCGCCGCGCACGCCGTCAACAGGAATGCGACGGCCACAAGCAGAACGACCGACGCGCGGCGGCGCACGGGCCGAACGGCGCAATGGGTATCCAGCGCAAACGCTGCGCTGCGGATGCGGTCGGCATCGATGATATGCTGCTGCACGCTCTGCGTGAAAAACTCGTGTTCCGTCATGGCCGTTCTCCTTTCAGCTCCGCCCGAATGTGGTTGCGGGTGCGCATGAGCCGCTGTTTAACCGCAGCCTCCGTGACGCCCAGCGCCGCGGCAATCTCCGCTATCCGCATGGAAAACCCGTAATACAGCGTAAACGCCTTGTACGACAGGAGCGGTTCCTGCCGCACCAGCGCCCAGACCCGCCGCGCCGCCTCGGCCGTGAAAAACCGCTCGTCCAGCGCCTGTTCGGCGTCCTCCGTCACGGCGTCGTCAAAGGCGCACTCGTTCTCCCTGCGCGCGCTCTTGTTCCGATAAAACCGCGCAAGCTCCTTTTTTGCTATCGCAATCAGGTACCGTTTGGCGTCAAGAATATCGCGCGCGCCATGCCGCAGCAAACGCGCATAGAAGCTGCGGTAGACCTCCTGCAGCAGGTCCTCCACATCGTTGGCGCGGTTGGTTTTGATCACGATCCAGCGCAGGATATCCCGATGCGTTTCCTCGTAGATGCGGTTGAAATAGCTGTGCTGCTCCATAGTCCGTTCCTTTCAGCGTATTGGAAACCGATTTCACCCATACAGAGGGCCTGTCGGGCAAAAAGTAACAGCCTGCGCCCAAAATCCATCGGAAAGCACGGTTTTATGATACCGTGGCGCTGTTGCCGTGTCAAAAAATACGGCGGGGCTGTTGCGTTTTGGCCGTCGATGGGGTATTCTGAAAAATAATGATTTTTACTTGTCATGCCGCCGATGCGGAGATTTTACGGGAGGTGTCCGAAATGAGAGACGAAACCACATGCCTGCACGCGGGTTACTCGCCCAAGAATGCCGAGCCGCGCGTGATGCCCATTGTGCAAAGCACAACCTACGTCTACGATTCCACCGAGGATGTGGCCGCCGTGTTCGACGAACCCATGCGCTCGCTCATCTATTCCCGCTTTGCCAACCCCACCGTGATGGCCGTGGAGAACAAGATTGCCGCGCTGGAAGGCGGCGTGGGCGCCATGTGCACCACATCGGGCCAGGCGGCGTCGCTATTGTCGATTCTCAACATCTGCAAGGCGGGCGACAGCATCGTCAGCACCACCAAAATCTACGGCGGCACCATCAACCTGTTCTCCTTCACCCTCAAAAAGCTGGGGATCGAATGCATCTATATCGATATGGATGCGCCCGATGAGGCGCTTGACCGCGCGTTCAAGCCCAACACCAAGGCCGTGTTTGGCGAAACCATTGCCAACCCCGCGCTGACCGTGCTGGATTTTGACCGCTTTGCGGCGCTGGCGCACCGCCACGGCGTGCCGCTGATTGTGGACAACACGTTCGCCACGCCCATCCTCTGCAAGCCCATCGAGCACGGGGCGGATATCGTCATCCACTCCACCACCAAGTATATGGACGGCCATGCCGTGCAGGTGGGCGGCGTCATCGTCGACAGCGGCAGGTTCGACTGGGCCAACGGCAACTTCCCCGAGCTGACCGAGCCCGACGAATCCTACCACGGCGTCTCCTACACCAAGTCGTACGGCAACATGGCCTATATCGTCAAGGCCCGCATGCAGCTGATGCGCGATTTCGGGGTGTACCCCGCGGCGCATTCGGCGTTTTTGCTCAACCTCGGGCTGGAAACGCTGGGCGTGCGCATGCCGCGCTACTGTGAAAATGCGCAGCGCGTTGCGGAATACTTCGCCGCATCGGACAAGATCGAAAGCGTCACCTATCCCGGCCTCAAGGGCGACAAAAACTACGCCCTCGCGCAAAAATACCTCAAGGGCGCCAGCGGCGTGATTTCGATTGTCATCAAGGGCGGGCGCGCCAACGCCATGCGGTTTATGGATGCGCTGCAGCTTGCCTCCAACCAGGTGCATGTGGCCGATATCCGCACCTGCGTGCTGCACCCCGCCAGCGAGACGCATCGGCAGCTCTCCGACGAGCAGCTCGCGGCCGCAGGCATCGACGCAGGCATGGTGCGCTTCTCCGTCGGGCTGGAAAATGCGGAGGACATTCTGGCCGATATCGACCTTGGGCTTGCCGCCATATAACAGCAGTGCGCCGCAGGCGCGTTTCGACCCGAAAAGCCGAAGTTTTTTTCTTGACACGGCCAATCGGCTCAACTATAATACAATATGCGCGCAGAAATGCGCCATGGCGGCGTAGCTCAGCTGGCTAGAGCATTCGGTTCATACCCGGAGTGTCATCCGTTCAAATCGGATCGCCGCTACCACATAAGAACGCTAATATTGATACGGTAAGTGTCAACATTAGCGTTCTTATTTTATG
>CAZRIT010000057.1:0-10131 GCA_964600225.1 uncultured Oscillospiraceae bacterium
GTTATGGGGGGTTCGGGGGGCCGTAAGGGGGAAATCGGAATCCCCCTCGGCCCCCCGATATGTTTACGCAAATACCAAGGAACGGTTGCCCGCTGTGTCGGCGGGCGGAAGCGACCAATGCTCCGCCGCAGCGGGGGGTTGGGTACGTTGTTCCCTGACGGGAGCAAAGATTCCTCGCATGCGCTCGGAATGACACGATGGTTGTCATTCTGAGGAGCGCAGCTTTCACCCGTGTCATTCTGAGGAGCGTAGCGACGAAGAATCTGTTCCGCCGCAGCGGCACAGGCACGTTGTTCCCTGCGGGAGCAAAGATTCCTCGCCAAGGCCCTTCGGCGGGATGCGCCTCAGGGCGACGCTGCGGCGTCGGCTCGGAATGACACGACGCGTATACTGCGGCGTCGGCTCAGGATGACAATGGCTATGCTCCGGCAGACCGGGTAGGCTTTTTGCAAAAACGCTTTCATTGCGGGAGCGTTCTTTTTTTGCCGCACGGCGGATTTCGGAATAGTTTTTCGCCGCTCAACGCAAAGTATGTTCTATGAAGAATACGCTGGGTGCATACGCCGTTTCGTATCGGGTATACCGCCGCAAGCGGCGCAGGCGCATCGTCTTTGCCGTGCTGCTGTTGGGTCTTGCCGCGCTGATGTTTGCCATGAGCGCGGTGTTTGGCATGGACGCCTGGCACAAGCTGGACGTATCCAAGATTATCGATGTGCCGCAATCGCTCATCCTGTACGATCGCGACGGGCGGGAGATTACCACCCTGCACGCCGCGGAGGACCGCATCTGGGTGCCGCTTTCGACCGTTCCCAAGCACACGCGCGATGCGTTCATCGCCGCCGAGGACGCGCGCTTTTACGATCATTTCGGCGTGGATGTGGTGCGCATCCTGGGCGCGGCGTGGGCGGATATCAAGGCGGGCGCGTATGTGCAGGGCGCTTCCACCATCAGCCAGCAGCTCATCAAGCTCAGCCATCTCAGCGCCGATAAAAAGATGGAGCGCAAGCTGGAGGAAGCGGTGCTGGCCTTTCAATTGGAGCAGCGCTATGGCAAGGACGCGATATTGGAGATGTACCTCAACTACGTCTATTTCGGCGGCGGCTACTATGGTGTGGAGGCCGCGGCGCGCGGCTATTTCGGCGTGCACGCCGATGCGCTCACCCCCGCGCAGAGCGCGCAGCTTGCGGGCATTTTGAAATCCCCGTCGCGCTACGCCCCGCATCTGCGGCCCGAGGCCAGCCTGGGCAGGCGTAACGTGGTGCTGGAGCTGATGCGTGACTACGGTTTTTTGGATGCGGTCACCTATGATGCTGCCGTTACGGAGGAGGTGCGCCTCGTCCACGGCACGGTCAAGCCCAGGCGCGGTTACTATGTGGACTGCGCATTGCAGCAGGCCTGCGAACAGCTCAACATCAGCATGGATGCGCTGCTGGCGGGCGGATACCGCATCCATACCTATATGGACGCGCCGCTGCAAGCCGAGTGCGAGGCGCTGTTTGCCGACGCGCTGAACTTTCCCGTGTCGCAATCGGGCGAGGCTTCCGAGGGCGCGGCCGTGGTGGTGCAGATTCAAACGGGCGGCGTGGCGGCGCTCATGGGCGGGCGGGAGAACGATGTTGCGCTGGCGTTCAACCGCGCCGTGCGCATCCGCCGCCAGCCGGGCTCGGTCATCAAGCCCATATTGGTCTATGCGCCCGCGCTGGAATCGGGCTATACGGCGGCCACGATGCTGCTGGATGAGCAGGCGGATTTCATGGGCTATCGCCCGGGCAACGCGGGCGATGCGTACCTGGGCTGGGTGACCATGCGCGAGGCCGTTACCAAATCCTTAAACGTGCCCGCCGTATCGGTCATGTCGCAGCTTGGCGTGGACAGCGCTAAGGCGTTTGCTGCCATGCTGGGCGTCACCTTTGACCCGCGCGATCAAAGCCTGGCGCTGGCGCTCGGCGGGTTTACCTATGGCGTATCGCCCATGCAGATGGCGGGCGCATACGCGGCCTTCGGCAACGGCGGCGTGTACAACGCGCCCACGACCATCCAACGCATCACCGATGCATCGGGAAACGTGCTGCATCAAAACGTGCCGCTCGGGCGGCGCGTGATGCAGGCTTCCAACGCCTATGTGCTCACCAGCATGCTCCAAAGCGCCGTCAAAAGCGGTACGGGCAGGCGGCTGGGCGAGCTTGGCATCCCGCTGGCGGGCAAAACAGGTACCACGGGCGACAGCACGGGCAACCGCGATATCTGGATGGCCGCATACAATCCTGAGTACGCCGCCGCCGTGTGGATGGGGTTTGACGACGCTGCCGAGGGGCGCGCGCTGCCCGATACCGCCACCGGAGGCACCTATCCCGCGGCCATGCTGGCCGCGCTGTACGAAAGCCTGTATGCATCGTCATCCGCGCCCGATTTTACCGTGCCAAGCGGCGTACGCGAGTACCGTATCGATTCGCACACCCTCGACAACGAGCATGTGGCCGTGCTGGCCAGCGCGCTGACGCCCGAGACGGAATCCTACGCGGAGGTGTTTGTGGTGGGCACGGAGCCAAGGGAAGTCAGCAACTACTGGCAGATACCCGCCCCGCCCGATCGCATCACCGCCGTGGCGGGCGACGGCTCGGCGCTGATCTATTTTGAAACGCCGGGGCGGTACATGCTCTATCGCCTCTACCGCGAGGATAAGGACGGCAAATCCGTGCTGGTGGGCGAGTTCTCGGGCGAACATGGCAGCGTGTCGTACGAGGACGCCGATGTGCCAAAGAAAGGCCTGTACCGCTATTACGTCATCCCCGTGCACCCGCGGCTCACCATCGACGGCCAGCCCGTCACGGGCGAGGCCTCCTACCGCGTATCCGTCAGGATCGGGTAAAAAAAGCCCCGTCCGTGGGAACGGGCGGGGGAACGGGGAACGGTTTCTTTTGACGTTTTCTCTTTTTGAAAAAAGAGAAACAGAAAAACTCACAGATAACTCTTGTTAGGCAGATGTGTTCTCTCGATCATGGAGGGAGCGCAGCCTAATTTTCCTGTCAGGCAGAGGCATGCCTTTCTCCATGTTATTGCAGAGGCGCGCACCCCTCACCCAATCCCGCTCAGCAGGTGCGTAGCGATGGTAAAGAACGCAAAGATCGAGCACGCGTCGGTGATGGTGGTGATGATGGGCGCCGCCATGATGGCGGGGTCGAGCTTGAGCGCCTTGGCGACCATCGGCAGCAGGCACCCCAGCGACTTGGCCACCACCACCGTGACAATCAGCGTCATGCTGACCACCGCCGCAATCAGGGGTTGTCCGTACTGTATCCATATGCGCGCAAAGTTGACCAGCGCCAGCGCCGCGCCGCACAGCACCGCCACGCGCACTTCCTTCCACCAAACCTGAAAGATATCGCTCAGCTCAATTTCATCCAGCGCCATGCCGCGGATAATCATTGTGGAGGCCTGGCTGCCGCTGTTGCCGCCCGTATCCATGAGCATGGGGATGAACGATACCAGCAGCGGCACGGCCGCGATGGCGCCCTCGTAGCGCTGCAGCAGCGCGCCCGACACCATGGCCGAAAACATCAGTATCACCAGCCACACGATGCGGTTCCTGGCCAGCGTCAGCACGGACGTTTTCATGTAGGTGTCCTCGCTGGGCGTCATGGCCGCCATGCGCTCGAAGTCCTCTGTGTTTTCCTCCTGCATCACGTCCACCGCGTCGTCGATGGTGATGATGCCAACCAGGCGTTGCTCGTTATCCACCACGGGCAGCGCCAGCAGATCGTAGTGGGAGAACATCTTGGCAATATCCTCGCGGTCGTCCAGCGTGCGCACGCAGATGGGGTCGGGCGTCATGATGTTGCCCACAAGCGCCGCGGGGTCGGCCAGCAGCAGCTCCAGCACGCTCACCACGCCCAAAAGCTTTCTTTGCGGGCTGGTGACGTAGCAGTTGTAGACGGTCTCCTTGTCGATGCCCGTGTTTCGGATGACGGTGAACGCATCCTGCACGGTCAGGGTTTCGCGCAGATACACATATTCGCAGGTCATCAGCGAGCCCGCCGAATCGTCGGGGTAGTTGAGGTACTGGTTGATGAGGCGGCGGTTTTTGAGCGAGGAGTTGCGTAAAACCCGTTGCACAACGTTGGCGGGCATCTCCTCGACCATGTCGACATAGTCGTCCAGATACATGCCGTCGAGGATGTACGCCAGCTCCGTATCGGTCAGCGCCTCGATGATGCGCTGCTGCACGTCGCCCTCCAGATAGGCAAAGGTTTCCGCCGCCGTCTCCTTGGGCAGCAGCCGAAACAGACGGAGCAGAACCTCGCGCTCTTCGACCTCCTCAAAGATCTCCGCGATGTCGGCTTCGTGCATGGTTTGAATGGCTTGTTTGACTTCCGGGTATTTCTTTTCTTCCAGAAGCGAGAGAACACGATCAATCATGTTGCACGTCCTTTCTTGCAGAACGGCGAACAGACGGGAAGGCTTACTCCCTATGATACGCCGTGCTGCGGTATGCGGTTATCAAACGGGTACTCGGGTAAGGCCCGGCGTCCATATTCATGGTTCTCCTTTCGCTTAGATTGTGATTGGCAAGGTCATTTTATCAGACGAATCCGCCCCGCGCAAGGCCGTGAGGCGAAAATCATTGACTTTTTTTCGGGCGAATTTGCTATACAATCCGCCTTGGCGCAAAGCCGACATGGTCGGCGGAGACGCAGGTATATTGCACCCCGCGGCAATCGCCCTCAAACGCGTTGCGGCAGGCCGCGCCGTGCAGGTGCGCGTATACCACCTGCTCGATGGCGTTGGCTTCAATGATCTGTGTAAAGGCCGAGCCGCCGCCCTTTTCGGTAAACGGGGGGAAGTGCATCATGATGAGCCTGCGCTTGCCCTGCTCCATGGCGGATATCGACAGCGTCAGCCGCTGCAGCTCGCGCAGAAAGACTTTTTGGTCGCTTTCACGGAAGTTTGCGCTGTTGGGGCACAGCCATCCGCGCGTGCCGCCGATGGTCCACTCGCCAAAGGTGACGGCGTCGTTTTGAATGGCCTGCGTGTTGGGCGCGAGCGCCGCGCGTACGCGCGTCAGGCTGCTCCACCAATAATCGTGGTTGCCCTTTAGCAGCAGCTTGCGGCCCGGCAGCGCGCCGATAAATGCCAGATCGGGCAGCGCGTCGCACGGCTGCATGGCCCAGCTGATATCGCCCGGGACGAGCACAAGATCCTCGTCCGTGACGGTTTGCCGCCAGGCGTCGGACAGGCGTTGGGTGTGGTTTTGCCAGCGCTCGCCGAAGATATCCATCGGTTTATCGACCAGGTGGGACAGATGAAGGTCGCCAATGGCGTAGATGTGCATGTTGGCGGCCTCCTTTCATACGCATATCGGCCGCCTGCTGCGGCGGCCGATGGGGGTGACGGAAAAACGGGTCAGGTCGCGCGCGGCCTATGCGTCCTCCTCCTCGTCGGGTTCCTCCTCGGCGAGAACCTCGTCAAACGCCGCGTCCAGCTCGGCGGCGTTCTCCAGCTCCGTCTGCCGCTTTTGCTCGCGCAGGCAGTCAATGCACAGCTCGCTGCCGTGCACCGTGGGCTTTTCGCCGCACTCGGTGCAGATGAGGATTTCCTCATCCTCGGTCGGCTCCTCGCGGTTGCTCTTGCGCTGCCAGAGGCGGCGCAGCTCGCTTTGGCATACGTCGCACAGCTCCGCGTCGCCGCGGACATAGTTGAGTTCGCATTTGGGGCATTTCTTTAACGCCATGTGTTCGCCCTCCGTGCCCTTATTCAGGGTATTACGGTGGATATTATGCTAAAGAATGCCCGACATGTCAAGAGTCTGTTGTGTCGGAAGGGATAATTGGGCGCAGGCTGTCCGCGGCAATCTGCCCGATGCGGGCAAGCAGGGCGTCCTTTCCCTGGTTGGTTTCCACCGAAAACGGGATGGCAAACGGCGGCGCTCCCAGCTTTTTGGCCACGGCGTTGGCCGCCTGCACGCGTTTGGCGGCGGAGAGCTTATCCGCCTTGGTCGCAATCAGCGTAAACGGAATGCCGTAGTAGAGCACCCATTGAAACATCTGTTTGTCCTCCGCCGTGGGGTCGTGGCGGATATCGAGCAGCAAAAACAGGTGGCTGACGCGGCCCGATTTCAAATAATCCTCGATGAGGCTGCCCCAGCTTGCCCGCTCGGTCTTGCTGGCGCGGGCAAACCCGTAGCCGGGCAGATCGACCAGGTACAGCGAGCCATTGATGGTAAAGTAGTTGATGAGCCGCGTTTTACCCGGCGTGGACGAAATGCGCGCCAGCTTGCGGCGGTTGGTCAGGCAGTTGATGAGGCTGGATTTGCCGACGTTGCTGCGGCCGACCATGGCGATTTCGCACGGCAAAACGGGCGGGTAGGAGCCGCCCGTTCCGACGCTGTGGATGAATTCCGCTTGCTTAATGGCGAATGGTTCCATGCACGACCTCCACATCGTTGATTGGCAGATGCGGCTGCGGCTCGGGCACGATCGTCAGCGCGTGCGACAGTACGCGGTCAATGTCGTCGGCGAAGATGATCTTGAGCCCCGCCTTGACCGAATCGGGCACGTCAAACAGGTTTTCGCGGTTCTCGGCGGGCAGTATCACCGTGGTGACGCCCGCGCGCACGGCGGCCAGCAGCTTTTCCCTTAGCCCGCCGATGGGCAGCACCCGCCCGCGCAGCGTAATCTCGCCCGTCATGGCCACGTCGCTTCTCACGGGCACGCCCGACAGCGCCGATACCAGGGCCGTGGCCATGGCAATGCCTGCCGAAGGGCCGTCCTTGGGCACGGCGCCCTCGGGCACATGGATGTGCACGTCGAGCTTTTCCAAAAAGTCGTCGGCGATATCGAAGCGGGTCGCGTTGGCGCGCACATAGGTCATGGCGGCCTTGGCGCTTTCCTGCATGACGTCGCCCAGTTGCCCCGTCAAAATCAGGTTCCCCTTGCCGGGCACGGCGTTGACCTCGATCTCCAGCGTTTCGCCGCCCACGCTCGTCCACGCAAGCCCCGTGACCACGCCCACCGTCGCGCCGCGCTTATCCGCATCGCGGCGGTATTTGTGCGGCCCGAGCCACTCGGCAATGCGCGCGGTCGAAAGCGTGATGCGGCTCTTGCCGTCCACCACCTCGCACGCGGCCTTGCGGCAGATGCTCGAAAGCACCCGCTCCAGCTCGCGCACGCCCGCCTCGCGCGTGTAGCCGTCGATCAGGTCAGATAGCAGCGCGTCGCTGACGCGCAGGTTGCTGCGCTTGAGCCCGTGCAGCTCCATCTGCTTGGGCAGCAGATGCCTTTTGGCAATCTCCACCTTCTCGTCGATGAGGTAGCTGGGTACGTCGATGAGCTCCATGCGGTCAAGCAGCGGCCGCGGGATGCGCTCTGCGTCGTTGGCGGTGGTGATGAGCATGCAGTGCGACAGGTCGTACGGCAGCTCCAGAAAATGATCGGCAAAGGCAAAGTTCTGCGCGCTGTCGAGCACCTCCAGCATGGCTGCCGACGGGTCGCCGCGCAGGTCGTTGGTGAGCTTGTCGATTTCGTCGAACAGCAGCACGGGGTTGATGGAGCCCGCCTTCCGCATGGCGGCAATCACGCGGCCCGGCTGCGCGCCGATGTAGGTGCGCCGATGCCCGCGTATCTCGGCCTCGTCGTGCACGCCGCCAAGGCTCATGCGCACAAATTCACGCCCCATGGCCTGCGCAATGGCGCGCACGATGGAGGTTTTTCCAACGCCCGGCGGGCCCACCAGGCACAGGATCTGTCCCTGCGGGTTGCCCGTCAGCTTTTGCACGGCCAGGCTTTCGACGATGCGCGTTTTGACGCGCTCCATCCCGTAATGATCGCGGTCGAGCACCTCGCGCGCGTGCGCCAAATCCAGGTTGTCATGCGTCTGCTCCGTCCACGGCAGGTCGAGGATGCATTCGATGTGCGCCTCCGTCATGGGCGCCTCGTGCGAGCCGCCGGGCAGCGCCGCCAGACGGTCGATCTGCTTGGCCAGCACGGTTTTGACCGCGTCGGGCAGGCTCTTTTCCTCCATGCGCTGACGGTAGCGCGCAATTTCATCGTCGTCGCCGCCGCCAAGCTCCTCCTGCACGGCCTTCAACTGCTCGCGCAGCACGAATTCCTTCTGGTTCTTTTCGATGGCCTGCTTGATCTTTTGGCTGATGCGCTTGTTGATTTCAAGTATGGTCAGCTCGTTTTCGATCATCGTCAGCAGCAGCAGCGCGCGCTGCTCGGCGTCGGGCTGCTCCAGCAGCTTTTGCTTATCCTCCAGCTTGGCCGCCACATGCTGCCCCACGCCGTCCACAAGCTGCGAAAAGCTCGGCACAGCCAGGATCGTATCGCGCTGATCGGCCGTCAGGCGGTCGCGCGCATCGGCATACGCGGTGAAACGCTCCCTGAGGTTGCGCCGCAGGGCCTCCGCCGTGGCCGCGTCGGGCTCGGTTTCGGTCAAAAAGCGCACGCTTGCCACAAAGTGTGGCGCTTCCTCCGCAAATGTCTCGATTTCGGCGCGCGCCATGCCCGTCACCAAAAGATGCACCGTATCGCCCTGGATGCGGAACACCTGACGGATGCGGCATACCGTGCCCACGCGGCAGAAGTCGTCCGTCGTGGCGTCCACAATGCGCGGGTTCATCTGCGCGACAAACAGCGCGTAGCCATCGTTGGACAGCGCGGCCTCCATTGCCGACAGGGTCTTTTTGCGGCCGATATCGCAATGCATCACTTCCCCCGGCAGCACAGTTAGCCCGCGCAGCGGGATCACGGGAAGGGATGCGGTTCCAATCAATTCCATAATGACACCTCCAAATCAAAAGCGCACAGACGCGCTTGTGATTACTATACAGTATAAAGGAAACGGGTTTTGTGTGCAACGTTTGCCGTGACGCCAATTTGGCGGCCGTCGCACATAAATGTGAAAATTGCGCTTCCTTTATTTGGTGGGGAGGACGGTTTGTACCTTTCTTTGAAAAGAAAGGTACCCAAAGAAACTTTTGGAAATGATAAATGCAGGAAACATTTGCAAAATGTACTATCTGTTTTTTCTGTTACTCTTTTTTTCGAAAAATAGCAAGAAAAGAAAAAAGGACGACCGCGGGAGCGGTCGTCCGAACATGCCGTTTGCCGTTGTCAGGCGGTTTTGGGCTTTTTCGCGGCGGGCAGCTCGGCCCGCTTGCCCTCGGTGAGCGCGGGCGGCTCTGCGCGCAGGATGGTCTGCTCGGTGATGCGGCAGGCGGCGATATCGGGGCGCGAGGGGATATCGAACATGATATCCAGCATCACGTTTTCCAATATGGCGCGCAGGCCGCGCGCGCCCGTTTTGCGGTCGATGGCCAGCTTGGCCACGGCCTTGAGCGCAGCCTCGTCGAACGACAGCTCCACGCCGTCCATCTCAAACAAGCGCTTGTACTGGCGCGTGAGCGCGTTCCTGGGCTCGGTCAGGATGCGAATCAGCGCGTCCTCATCGAGGTTTTCGAGCGTTACGATGATGGGCATACGGCCGACAAACTCGGGAATCAGGCCGTATTTGAGCAGGTCCTCGGGCAGGATGCTTTTGAGCACCTCGCCGATATCCTTTTCCACGTTGGATTGGATATCCGCGCCAAAGCCCATCAGCTTGTGGCCGATGCGCTTTTCGATGATCTTGTCGATGCCCGAAAACGCGCCGCCGCAGATGAACAGGATGTTGGTGGTATCGATCTGGATGAATTCCTGGTGCGGATGCTTGCGCCCGCCCTGCGGCGGGACGGAGGCGGTGGTGCCCTCCAGAATCTTCAACAGCGCCTGCTGCACGCCCTCGCCCGATACGTCGCGCGTGATGGAGACGTTTTCGCTCTTGCGGGCGATCTTATCGATTTCGTCGATATAGATGATGCCCTTCTCAGCCTTTTCCACATCGTAATCGGCGGCCTGAATGAGCTTGAGCAGGATGTTTTCCACATCCTCGCCCACATAGCCCGCCTCGGTGAGGCTGGTGGCGTCGGCCACGGCGAAGGGGACGTTGAGGATTTTTGCCAGGGTTTGGGCCAGCATCGTCTTGCCGCAGCCCGTGGGCCCCAGCATGATGATGTTGCTCTTTTGCAGCTCCACATCGTCGTCCTTTTTGGACGCGGTATTGATGCGCTTGTAGTGGTTGTAAACGGCGACCGAC
>CAZRIT010000057.1:10141-12730 GCA_964600225.1 uncultured Oscillospiraceae bacterium
CGTTGAGCTTATCCAGGATGTCCTGCGGCTTGGGGATATCCTCCAGGTCGAGCGGCGTGCTCTCCACGTCCTCCTCGATGATCTCCTTGCACAGCTCGATGCACTCGTTGCAGATGTTGACGCCCGGCCCCGCGATGATGCGGTGCACATCCTCCTGCGCTTTGCCGCAGAAGGAGCAGCGGACGATGGTTTTATCTTCGTTTTTTGCCATGTTTTCTTTTACCTCCGCCGAAAACCCTTCGGCTTACTGACTGTTTGTGCGCTACCTGCGCGCGGGGATGACCTCGTCGATGATGCCGTACGCCTTGGCCGCCTCGGCCTCCATGTAGTTGTCGCGCTCGGTATCGGCGGCGATGCGCTCGAGCGGCTGGCCCGTGCGCGCGCTCAATATCTCGTTGAGGCGGCGCTTGAGCTTGAGTATCTGCTCGGCCTGAATGTGGATATCGGTCGCCTGCCCCTTGGCGCCGCCGCTGGGCTGGTGAATCATGATCTCTGCATTGGGCAGGGCCTTGCGCTTGCCTTTGGCGCCCGCAGCCAGCAAAAACGCGCCCATGGAGGCGGCCAGGCCGATGCAGATGGTGGAGACGTCGCACTTGATGTATTGCATCGTATCGTAGATGGCCATGCCCGCGCTCACGGAGCCGCCGGGGCTGTTGATATAAAGGAAAATATCCTTATCGGGGTCGTCGCTCTCCAAAAAGAGCATTTGGGCAACCACGAGGTTGGCCGTATCGTCGTCCACCTCTCCGCCAAGGAATATGATGCGGTCCTTGAGCAGCCGCGAGTAGATATCGTAGGAGCGCTCTCCGCGGTTGGTCTGTTCAATGACCATCGGTACCAGATTCATAGATGTCCTCCCGTGCCAAGGGCCTTGCGGCCGCAGGCATTCTGTACGGTTGTGCGCCAAAGCGCGGGGCTTTCGCGCGGGGTGTTATTCAGCGGCTGGCGCTTCCTTCTTGGGGGCTGCCTTCTTCTTTGCGGGCGCCTTTTTCTTGGGCGCGGGCGCATCCTCGGCAGGCGCTTCCTCCGCCTTGGGCTCCACGATGGTGGCATGGTCGAGCACGAAGCCGACGGCTTTGTCCGCCAGCACGCGGTCGCGCATGTACTCGCGGTCGTCGTCGGAGAGGTTCTTTTCCAGTTCCTCCGCGGTCATGCCGTTGCGCTTGGCGTAATCGGCAATCTCCTTTTGCAAATCCTCGTCGCTGCACTTAAGCGCCTCGGCCTTTTCAATGGCCTCGATCACAAGCTGCATTTTGACGCGCTGCTGTGCCTCCGCACGATAGCTTTCGCGCATCGTCTCGGCGGTGAGGCCCGCATATTTCAGGTAATCGTCCAGCGACATGCCGTTCATCTGCAGCCGATAGGCGATATCCTGCACCATGTGGTTGATCTGGCGATCCACCATCACGGCGGGGATTTCCACGGTCGCGTTGTCGCAGACCACCTGGACGGCGGCGTTTTCCGCGGCGATGCGGCTGCGCTCGGCTGCCTGTTCGGCAAGCTTTTGCTTTTTGTCCGCCTTGAGCGCGTCCAGCGTATCAAACTCGGAGATATCCTTGGCAAACTCATCGTCCAATGCAGGCAGTTCCTTTTTCTGCACGGCGTTGATCTTGATGGCAAACACCGCGTCCTTGCCCGCAAGCTGCTCGGCGTACTCGGCGGGGAAGGTGACGTTGATCTCCTTTTCGTCGCCCGCCTTCATGCCGACAATCTGCTCCTCAAAGCCCGGGATGAACGTGCCGCTGCCGATGAGCAGGGGAACGTCCTCGGCCGTGCCGCCCTGGAACTTTTCGCCGTCGACGGAGCCCGAGTAGTTGAGCATTACGCGGTCGCCCGTTTCCACGGCGCGGTCCACATCGATAAAGCGTGCGTTCTTTTCCAGTTCCTTTTCAATCTCCGCGTCGACTTGGCTGTCCTCCACAGTATACGTTGGCGCGGGAACTTCTATTCCCTTGTACGCGCCAAGGGTAACCTCGGGCTTGAGCTGCACCTCGGCGGTGAACACCACGCCGTCGGACAGGCTGATGGTTTCGATATCCAGCGACGGGCGGTCGACGGCGGTGAGATCGTGCTCGTTGAGCGCGGCGTCGTACCAATCGCCCCAAATGAGCTCGAACGCGTCCTCGAAGAACACTTCGGGGCCGTACATGTTTTCAATGACCTTGCGCGGGGCCTTGCCCTTGCGGAAGCCCGGCACATTGTAGTGCTTGACGGATTTGATGTACGCTTTCTGCGTCGCCTCGGCGAACGTTTCGGCGGGGATGGTGACGGTCAGCTTTGCGCGGTTGTTTTCCAGTTTTTCACAGGTTGCCATGTTTGCTCCTCCAATATTACCTAAACAGCATAATACGCCAGTATCAACGTATTTTAGCACATGAGAAGGGGCAATGCAACAGGCGGTTGTGCCGAAAACGGTACAGTTTTTTACTTGGAACGTGACTTTTTCGTGTCAGGCGCAGCGGGCTGCGGTTGTTTGGCGCATGCGGCGAACATCGGGGGGCCGAGGCGGATTTCGATTTCCCCCTTACGGCCCCCCGACCCCCCATAACCCCTTGAAGTGGCCGCTTAATCGCCGCGGGGCTCGCCGGG
>CAZRIT010000058.1:0-12722 GCA_964600225.1 uncultured Oscillospiraceae bacterium
GCAGGGCGTTTTTTACCTGCGCGTCGTCCATGGCCGTCAGCGCCGCCATGGGCATGAGTATATAATTGGGGAACAGTATCCCCGGCGAATGCAGCCCGTACCAGCACAGGAGCGGCACGTTTTTGCTTACGCCCAGCTCCCGCCGCACCTCGTCATAGAGAGCCGCAAGCCGCTTGGACGGCTTGGCGCAGCAGAGCGCCATGCGCTTTCTGAGCGTAACGTACAGCACAATCAGGTATATGAGCCCCATGCTGACGCCGATGAGCCATATGGCAACCAACGCCGCAGCCAGCGTCAGCCCGGGCCGTGCGGCCGCAGCGGGCGCTGCCATAGCGGGTGCGGACGGCGCGTCGGCCGCGTTTGCCGCTTGCAAATCGGCCTCTGGCTGCGTTGCGCCGACGTATGGCGCGGCATCCGCAGCGGGCGAACCGTTCATCGCATCAACGGGCTGTACGGATATCGCCGCAGGCGCCTCCTGTCGCAGGGTAATCAGCCGCACGGGGCTGTCGAACGTGATCGGCAGCAGCAGCCGCAGCAAGAACAGCGACCACACAGCATAGTGCAGCAATGGCGACAGCCTGTCCTTACATAGCCGCTTGACCGACATGGTCACGGCAAAGATGACGGTTGCGTAAACGGTGATCTCAAGCAATGTTTGCAGTATCTGCACGCGTTTCACCTCACTTTGCGTTGTCGGTCAGCCGTTGAATCAGCGCCTGTAATTGCTCCTTCTCCGCGTCGTCGATGTTGGTTTTTTGCACCATGGAGGCCAGCAGCAGCCTTGCGCTGTCATCCGTCATCTTGGAAAGGATGTAGCTGCTTTCTTCCTCCACGCAGTCCTCGCGCGCCCGAATCGGGAAGTACCGACGGTTGCCGCTGACGAGCTTATAGCCGATGTAGCCGCTGTCCGTCAGGCGCTTGAGGTAGGTCATGTAGCTGCTGCTTTTCCAATCCACGGTGTTTTGCATGCGCTCCATAATCTCCGATAAGAACAGCGGCGGGTTGTTCCACAGCGCTTCCATCATCAGCCATTCCGCCTTGGTCAAGGCTTCCTTCTCCTTTGCGGTTCTCATAAAGGTTCCTCCGTTTCTATGATACATGCATCATAAAGTTTCTTGTTAACATCTAATATTTTAGAGTATATAGCATTTATTGTCAACTACATCTTGGAGTGTTCACAGTAGGTTTGCATTCCGAAACGCAACAGACTTTTTGCGCACAATAAAAACGGGCGTCGGATGCGCTCCGATGCCCGTTACGGATGATCGTTGGAGGATTGCTCCCCGAAGCTACTTTTGCCGAATGTGGATGGCAAACCCGCCGATTTCGTCCTTCAAAAACACGTTGTACACGTTCCCGTCGGCGTCGCGCATCATACGCGCCTCGTCCACCGCAAACCCCTTTTCCGTCAGCTCGGCAATGGCGGCCTGCAAATCGTCGGCGTACATGCCGATATGACCGTTCTTGCCCGCGGCCTGCGGCACCTTGACGCACTCGAACAGATCGCCCGCAAATAGGGACTTTTTACCCATGTGCGGCTCCAGGTTGAACAGCCCGGACAGTGCGTCCGCCGTTTTTTGCGCTTCGGGCTCCGCGTCGCAGTTGATCCCGAGATGCATAAACTCGTATTTGACCCGTTTCTTTTCTTCCATGGTTGACTCCTTCGCTGCATGATGATGGATACAGTATAACAGACGTTCCTTGTGCTTGCGACACCCTGCGCACATTTTGACGCAAAAATAACGCAGTCATTTTCATCCGCTCTGTGCTATACTGTTTGGGAACGCGCATGCGCGTAAAATATACCGTCAACCGAAAGGAAAACCGATATGCTGACCTACAAATACGACACACAGCTTTTGATCGAAGGAACGGACCTGGACGAAGACGCCATCACCCGCCATTTTCACGAGCAGCTTCACGGGGACTGCCTGCTGGCGGTTGGCGACGAAACGCTCATCAAAATCCACTTCCATACCAACGAGCCGTGGGATGTGCTGCAATACTGCGCAACGCTTGGGGACATCTACGATATCGTGATTGAGGATATGGAGCGGCAATCCCGCGGGGCGCACGGCTGAAATTTCCCCAACCGCATTCTGCACATGCATAACGGAAGCCAAGCGGACATGCATCCGCTCGGCTCCCGTTTTTTGATGTACCTTCCTTTTGCTCGGCCAACGGGCCAAGCGTTGAATCATTACGCTTCCTCGCCGCCGATCTTGGCGCCGCAAGCCGTGCAGAAGCGCGCGCCTTCCGCCAGCGTCACGCCGCACTGCGGGCAGCAGGGCGTGGTATCGATCGGTTCCTCAGGCGTCGGCAGCGCCGCGCCGCAGGTTGAGCAAAACGCCGCGTTCAGGGGCGCTTCCGCGCCGCAGGCGGGGCAGGTTTTGATGCCCTTGAGCGTGACGATCCGCTGCCGATTCTCCTCAATCGTGGCCTGAATCCCGGCAATGCGCCCGCACAGCGCGGCAAGCGCCTCCTCGGCGTCCGCGGCATGCAGTTCATAGTAGCTTTTGCCAAGCTGCTCAAACAGTTCGCCCAGTTGCTTGTTGTCGGCGGCAATCTGTGCGTTCAGGCTTGCCGTTTCCGCAATGCTCTGCGTCTTTTGCTTGATGCTTCCTCCGAAGCGGCTGATCTTGTCGCCAAAGGTATTTGCCATAGCCTTTTCTCCTTTCAATTCCCACGCTTAGTCAAGCGTGATGGACAGTGACTGCTTCTCCTGCAGGTAATGGTAGCCGCCCTTGATCTGATAGACGCCGATGATGCTGCTCAGCTCCTTCACGCCCGCCAGCCGTGCCACATTGAAATCGCGGTCAAACAGCTCCATGGTGGCATAGGTGCCGGGATAGACATCCGCATGCAGGCCGATGGTATTGGCGCGCATGCTGTCGAACGTGGCGTAATCATATACGCAATAGATGGAGAAGTTTTTGTTCTTGGTGAGGTTCTGCACCAGCAGCTGCGCCGCGTCATAGTTGGCGTATTCCTTGACGCCCGCATAGCGGATGACGACCAAATTGCTCGAATACACCACGGGATAGTCCACGCCGATGGGGTCCGCCACCGTCTGCACGCCGTTTGGATCGACCAGCGTCGCGCGGATGGGGTCCTTAAGGGAGCCCGCGTGCCGCATGGTGAAGTAGATATCGATGGTGTTGAGCGAATGGATACCATATGTTTCGGCCACGTCGGCGCCGTTTAAATCCAAAATGGCGCGCGTATTCTTATTCAGGTACAAAAACCCGCTGTACGGCGAGCAGATGGCGTTGTACGCGGCGTCATACGTTGCGGCCGTCCAGCGGCTGCTATCCTTCTTTTCCACATACACGCGCCCGTGCATGCGGTTGCCATCCATGTTGAGCTGCACGACCCGCACTGCATCGTTATCGACCAGAAGCCTGCCATCGCTTGTATCATATGCCTGTACATAGGCCGACGCATTGGGATTGACGGCCTCCTTGGTGTACCCATCGGCCACGCTGTACTTGTTTGCGTCATAGATTTCGTACAGCATCCGGAGCTTTTGAATCTGCTCGATGTTCATGCACGCAAACGCGCCCGAACCCACATCCCGCACCGTCATGGTCAGCGGCACCGTCTGCCCTGCATTCACTTGCTGGTAGTTGTAATCGACATCCGTCTCCAGATACCACCCGTTGACGTATACCTCGTAAATGCTGTAAAAACAGGTTTTATCGGTGATGTTCTCCGCCGTGATGTCTATCTCCATGGATTGGTTCTTGGTATAGCGCACCTGTTTGAGCTTGAGCACAAGCGTCTTGGTCTTGGCCAACTCATAATCGAAGCTGACCTTCTGCTCCTCAACCGTCACAGCGGGCGCTTCCCATTGGGCAATCTTTGCGGCAACCTCATCGGCAAAGCGATCGCCAAACTCAACGTCGATCATCCCCTGCGTCCAATCCAGATAGCCCAGCGATTCCACGCGCTGCAGCCCGTCCAAGCCCGCGTCGCGCAGCGATGCTTCCAGCCGATCGCCCGCTTCGGCGTCCTCAAAGGCGAATTTTTCCTTGATTGCGGATACATAGCCGAACTCGTCCAGGTAGACCTTCATCGTATCGAGGTATCCCTCCTGCTGCGATACGATGGTGCGCGTATCCCCCTCGTCCACAAACCCGAATTCCTCGTCCGCAGCGCGTTCCGCCGCGTTGCTGTCGCTCCCCTTCCTTTTGTCGGACTTCTTATCGGTTGCCTCGGATGCATCCTGCTTGCCGTTGGCCTCGATGACGATCTTGTCACCGCAGGCAAAGCAGCCAAATAATATGCCGATAACCAACAACAGTGCGACCATCCGTTTCATGATGTGTCCCCCCTCATATCATATCCCGTCGTGATACGGGATAAATTGTAAATTCATTATAAGCCTTGGCGCGTCGATTCGTCAATCGATGTAGCGCGCAAGGCACTACCTCGTACAAACAAAAAGAAAAACGGACGATGCAGCACATCGTCCGTTTTGTTACCGTAAATACTGTTTGGAATTACTCGTCGTCCACCTTGATGCCCTTGAACAGCGCGGCCAGCGACGTGGTGGATTCCTGCACGGGCGGCAGCTCGTAATCGCCATCCTCGTTGTTGCGGCGGCGGCGATCGAAGCGATCCCTGCGCTCCCCGCTGTCGCTGTTGCTGCTGCGCTCGGGACGCGGCGCACCGGAGCTGCGCTGCACGCGCTGCGACTGCGTCTGCTCACGCTGCTGCTGCCGCTGCTCCTGACGCTCGGCGTACTGACGGTCGCGCTCGGCCTTTTCGGCCTCGAGCTTTTCGGCCAATTCGGGATCCTCCTCCAGCAGGGCTTCCCTGCGGCTGAGGCTGATGCGCTTGGCTTCGGGGTTGACCTCGAGCACCTTGCAGCGCACAACGTCGCCCACCTTGAGCTCATCCTCCACCTTCGCAATGCGGCGCACGCCAACCTGCGAAATGTGGATGAGGCCGTCGATGGTGCTTTCCAGCGCCACGAACGCGCCAAACGGCACGATGCGCACAACCTTGCCCTCCACGACGGAGCCAACGGGGTATTTGCTGTCGGCCAGAGTCCAGGGCTTGGGCTGCAACTGCTTATAACCCAGGGAAACGCGCTCTTTCTCCACATCGACGTTGAGAATCAGCACTTCGATTTCCTGATTGATCTCAAACACATCCGAAGGATGCTTCACGCGGCCCCATGCCGCATCGGTCACATGCACCAGGCCGTCGATGCCGCCGATATCGACAAACGCGCCGAAATCGGTAATGCGGCGGACAATGCCCTTGACCTTGCTGCCAACGACCAGCGCTTCCCACTTGGCGCGCTTTTCGGCGGCGGCTTCGGCCAGCATGACCTGCTTTTGGGAGGCGACGATGCGCTTGCGCTGCTTGTCAACCTCCAAAACCTTCAAGCGCATGGGCTTGCCCACAAAATCGCTGAGGTTTTCGATGTACTTAATGGATACCTGCGAAGCGGGGACGAACGCGCGGATGCCGTTGATATCGGCGATGATGCCGCCCTTGACGACTTCCTTGCCGACGGCCTCGAACACCTGCTCCTCGATATCCTCCTGGTTCATCAGGTCATCCCAAAGCTTTTTGGATTCGACGTTTTTGCGCGAAAGCAACACGTTGCCCTCGCCATCGTTGACCTTCATGACCTCCACGTCGATCTTGTCGCCCTCTTTGAACAGCTCCTCGGGCTTGGAATCGGCGTCGCTTGAGAATTCGTTTTTGGGGATGATGCCATCGGATTTGTAACCGACATTGACGTACACTTCGCCGTCCACAATTGAAAGCACGGTGCCTTCAATCACCTGACCATTGTGGATGCGTGTCATCGTCTTTTCAAATGCCTGTGCAAATTCGGACGGTTCTTCCGCCTGCGCGGACGCGGGAGGGCAAGCCTCTTCCTCGACCTTAGCAGCTTCCTCGACGGTCTCGGGCTCGACCGCTGCGGCAGCCTCGATGGTTTCCACAACCGCTTCGACAGCTTCCTCGGCCATTTGGGGTGCTTCGTTTACGACGATTTCCTCAGCGGGAGCTACCGCTTCGATGGTCTCAATCGTCGTTTTTTCCAGTTCGCTCATTACTTGTAAAACCTCCCTAATCATCCAGTCCGGCGTAGATGCGCCCGCAACAATACCTATTATATCATCGGATTGCAAATTATCAAGAAAAAGTTTATCGATATTGTCGAGGCTGTATGTGTTTTTGCAATACTCGGCGCTCAGTTCCTTCAACTTGCCCGTGTTTGCGCTGTTGACGGAGCCCAGCACGAACACCTTCGTGCACCTTTTGGCGATTTCTGCCGCTTCATGCTGTCTTAGCCGCGTGGTATCGCACACGGTGTCGAACGCTTGCAGGTCGCCGACGCGCCGCCGCAGCGCATCCAGGATGCTTTGATAGCGCTCCGCAAGGAGCGTCGTTTGCGCCACCAGCGTGACATGCTCCGCTTGCGGCAGTTTGGCCACGTCCTCGGCCGAGGCGACAACATGCGCCCCGTCTCCTGCCCAGCCGCGGATGCCGATCACCTCGGGATGGTCGTATTTCCCCGCAATCACCACCGTGCGACCGCGCGCCGCCGCAGCCTGCGCAATGCGATGGATGCGTTTCACAAACGGGCACGTTGCATCAATCAGCCGAATCCCGCGCGCCTCGCAATCCCGATACAGCTGCGGCGGCGCGCCGTGCGCGCGCACGATCAGCCGATCCCCCGCAGAAAGCGCGCGGATATCCTCCACGGGGATGACATTGCGGTTTTTAAGCCGCTCCACGACGGCATCGTTATGGATGATGGCGCCGTAGGTATAGACCGTTACGGCCGTATCGGCAAGGGCTTCCGCCGTTTCCACGGCGCGCTTGACACCGAAACAGAACCCGCTGTGCCTGCCCAATAGGATGCGCACGCCCTACCTCCTGCCTTCAAATACGTTCTTCAAGTCCATGATGCGATCCTCGAGCGCCAGCGTCACCGTATCGACCGCCCTTCCTTTATATTGGGCGGCGATGGCGTCGGCATCCATGGGCTCCCCCACGATCATGCGCACGCGCAGGCGCTTTTGCGCGGTCGGGTCGGCATAGATGGGAATGATGGGTACATGGCACCGAAGCGCCAGAAACGCCGCGCCCTTGTCAAACGCATCCAATTCCCCCGTCAGCGACCTGCGTCCTTCGGGGAATATGCCAAACACCCCGTCGCTTTCCAGCACCCGCATGGCGTTGCGAATCGACGTAATCTCCATGTATCCGCGCCGCACGGGGAACGCGCCGAGCGCCGTCATGAGCATGCGGGACATTGGCTTTTCAAACAGTTCGGGTTTGGCCATATAGCGGATGATGCGCGGGCACGTCAGCATAATAAACGCAGGGTCGGTCAATGAAAAATGATTGGCGGCAATGATGGCGGGGCCCGAAAAGAACAGATGCCTCCACCCGACGATCCGTGGCCGAAACAGCAGCCAGACCGGCAGCGTCAGCAGCAGCTTGACCAACCCCTGCAGCAGCATTTACGCCCCCTGCCGCCTGTCGTTGACGGCGCGAATGACAGCCTCGGTGGCTTCCGCAATCGACAGCTCGCTGGTATCAATCAAAAGCGCGTCGGGCGCAACGGTCAATGGCATATAAGCGCGCGTGCTGTCGTTGTGATCGCGGCGGAGGATATCCGCCAGCACCGCCTCCATGGTGGCCGTCGTGTCGCCGCGTTCTCTTAGCTCATTGAGCCGCCTGGCTGCGCGCACCTCGGGCGAGGCGGTGACGTAAAACTTGTATTTCGTATCGGGCAGCACGTTGGTGGTGATATCGCGGCCGTCCATGACCACAGCGTAATCGTCGCCCACCTTGCGCTGCAGGGCGGCCAGCTTTTTGCGCACGCACGGATGCACGCCCACGGCGGATGCGCCCATGGCAAGCGCGCTCGTGCGGAGCCGATCGGTCACGTCCTCGCCGTTGAGGAATACCTTCTGCCCCATCTCATCAAACCGCACCGTGATATCCGCGCCGTCGACGATGCCCGCCATGGCGTCCCCGTCCGTCGGGGCAACGCCCATTTGCTCGGCATACAGCGCCATGGCGCGGTACATCGCGCCCGTATCCAGATAGCGGATGCCAAGGCGCTTGGCAATCGCCTTTGCCACGGTGCTTTTGCCCGCACCTGCGGGGCCGTCGATGGCAATGCGCAGTCGTTCTTCCATATTATATGCTCCTCCCGGCCAATACGCCCGTAGAATAGGCAATTTGCAGATTATAACCGCCCGTCAGCGCGTCCACGTCGATCACCTCGCCCGCAAAGTACAGCCCCTGCACGCGCTTGGACGCCATGGTGGAAGCGTCGATCTCGCGCACGGGGATGCCGCCGCGGGTAATGATGGCCTCCGCAAGCGGCCTTGCGCCCAAAACATGCAGCCCGGTTCCCTTGAGCGTTTCCACCAGCCGCTGCCGCATCGCCCTGGTCAGTTCCCCGACGGGCAGCCGTTCCGAAATATCCGCAAGCGACAGCGTGACGGCCAAAAGCCTGGTCGGCAGCAGCGCGTGCAGCGCGGCGCCCACGGATTTTTTGGCGTTGTCGGCAAGATCCCTTAAAAGCCTTGCATCCAACTGCTCACGGGTCAAGGCGGGTTTGTAATCGATGGAAAGCTCCACGCCCGCGGGGGCTTCAGCAATCATGCCCGATAGCGTCAGCACCATCGGCCCCGATACGCCAAAGTGCGTAAACAGCATTTCGCCGCGTTCCAGGAAAATGCGTTTGCCGTTTCGAAACGCCGAAAGCTCCGCATTTTTGAGCGATACGCCCATCAGCTCCGCAGGCCACGCCTCCTCGGTCACCAGCGGTACAAGCGACGGCACGGGCGTCTGCACGCCGTGCCCCAGCTTTTCGGCAAACCGATAGCCATCGCCCGTGGAGCCCGTTTGCGGATAGGATGCGCCGCCCGTAGCGATCACAACCGCGTCGCAGGGGAACGCGCCCTCCGCCGTTTCAATGCCCGTAACGCGGTCCTCCTCGGCCAAAATGCGTTCCACGGCCGTGTTGAGGCGCACGGTCACGCCTGCGCTATGCACATGGCGTTGCAGGGCGGCCAGCACATCGGAGGAATGATCGGATACGGGGAACACGCGCCCGCCGCGCTCGGTCTTGAGCGGCACGCCGTTTTCCTCCATCAAAGCCATGATATCGCGGTTATCAAACGCGGCCAGCGCGCTGTACAAAAACCTGGGGTTGTGCACCACATTGGCAAAAAAGCCGTCCGCATCGGCGATATTGGTCAGGTTGCAGCGGCCCTTGCCCGTGAGAAAGAGCTTTTTGCCAAGCTTTTCATTCTTTTCAAACAGCGTGACGGCATGCCCGTTTCCGCTTGCCGCAGCCGCCGCCATCATGCCCGCGGGGCCGCCGCCGATGACCGCAACGATCATATGCGCTCCTTCAAGTTTCCCGTCCGTTTGGCCTGTCCAACGGCCTGCCGCATTCAAAAATCGGCGATATCCAGCGTTTCCATGCACCGATAATCGGTCAAATCGTACATCAATGGCGTCAACGCCACAAAGCCCTCCTGCACAAGCGTTTCGTCCGTTACGCCCGCTTCCTTGGTCACGGTGCGCTGCCTGGGCATCCAGTAGTACGGCCTGCCCACAGGATCGGTACGCTCGATATATTCCAGCGCATACGCGGCAATGCCCGTGCGCGCCATGCGCACGCCCCGTATGCTTTCCATCGGCAGATCGGGCACGTTGACGTTGAGCACCGTGCCAAACCGCACGGGGCTGTTGCATAAAAAGTCCGCCACACGCAGCGCCATCCGCGCCGCCGTTTCGTAGTGCGCGGGCGTGAACGAGCAGGTCGATATGGCCGCCGCACGGCAGCCCTGCAGTGCAGCCTCGTGCGCGGCGCCCACGGTGCCCGAGTACAGCACGTCCGTGCCGAGGTTCGGCCCGCGGTTGATGCCCGAAATCACCACATCGGGCTGCGGGAACAGATTCCCCAGTGCAAGACGCACGCAGTCTACGGGCGTACCGCTGACGGCATATGCCTTGACGTTCTCCAGCCCGTGCAGCGTGGTTGGCGTTGCGCGCAGCGGCGCGTACAGCGTCATGCTGCGGCTCACCGCGCTGCGCTCGGTATCGGGCGCGGCGATATACACCTCATGTTCCTTGCTCAGCACGCTCGCCAGCGTGCGCAGGCCCTCGGCCTGTATGCCATCGTCGTTTGCCAGCAGAATCCTCATGCATGATCTCCGTTCCATAATGAATCGTATTATAGCACAGTCGGCCGCCATTTTCCACATGAAATGCGCAACAAGGCCGTCAGAACAGCCATCCGCCGAGCATGCGCACCAACAACGTCATCAGATACGCCGTCATCAACTGGTAGCAGATCATAAACGCCGTGAGTCCCACGCTCTTCATCTCCCGCCGCATGGTCGCCACCGCCGCAATGCACGGCACATACAGCAGCACAAACAGCAAAAAGCAGTATGCATCCATGGCGTTCAACCCCTGCATCCACGCCGCCGCGCCCACGGGCGCAAGCAGCGTCAGCGTGGAAACCACCGCCTCCTTGGCAATCACCCCCGTCAACAGCGCAACCGCCATCTGCCAGCATCCAAACCCCAGCGGGGCAAGCAACGGCGCGAGCATTGTGCCCAGGCGGCCCAGCATGCTCTGCTGCGGCGCAGACACCACGCTTAGCGCGACGTCGTAGCGCATCAGAACCCACAGCACCGCGTTCATCAGGCAGATGACCGTGCCCGCGCGCTTGAGGAAATGCTCCAGCCGTTGCCCCACATGCTGCAAGGTATTGTTCCACGTCGGCAGCCGATACGGCGGCAGCTCCATCACAAACGGCGCGTCGTCGCCCGCAAAGAGGGTTTTGTTGAACAGCAGGCCCGTCGCCGCGCCCGTCATCAGCCCGATGCAATAGAGGCTTAGCACGATCAGTCCCCGCGCATGCGGAAAGAACGCGGACGCCACCATGCCATAGACAGGCAGCTTGGCCGAGCAGCTGACAAACGGCAGCAGTAATATCGTCATGTTGCGATCCTTTTGATCCTCAATGGTGCGCGCGCTCATGGCCGCGGGCACCGTGCACCCCATCCCCATGAGCATGGGGATGAACGACTTGCCCGAAAGCCCGAAGCGCCTGAGCACCCGATCCATCAAAAAGGCGGTGCGCGCCATGTAGCCGCTGTCCTCCAGCAGCGACAGCAGCAAAAACAGAATCGCAATCTGCGGCAAAAACGTTACCACCGCGCCTGCGCCCGCAAGCAACCCGTCGCACGCGAGGCCAATGAGCCAATCGGGCGCGCGCTGTCCCGTCAGCAGCAGCCTTGCCCACGGAATCAGGTATTGCGTCACCATCCGTTCCGCGCCGTCCGACAGCCAGCTCCCCACGGTATCGAAGGTGAACAGGAATATGATTCCCATCACCATTAGGAATATCGGAATGCCGAGGAAGCGGTTGAGCAGCACCGCGTCGATGCGGTCGGAACGCGTTTTGCCGCCGACGGGACGCTGCCGCACGGCTGCGCGGCAAATGCCTGCAATGGTTCGGTAGCGACGCTCGGTCTGCAGCGCCTGCCGCTCGGTCCAGGCGTCTTCGGCAGCCTCACGCTGCGTGCCGCGCCGTTCGGCCTTTTCGCGCGGGGCGCTCTCCGCCAGCCGCACGCAGCGTTCGATCAGCGTTTCCACGCCCGCCCCCGTGCGCGCCGAGATCGGCACAATCGGGATGCCCAGCCTGCCCGACAGCGCAGCCACGTCGATATCGATGCCCAGCCGCGCGGTTTCGTCCATCATATTCAGCGCCATGACGATGGGCAGCCCCAGCTCCCGCAGCTGCAAGGTCAGGTAGAGGTTGCGCTCCAGGTTGGTGGCGTCCACAATGTTGACCACCACGTCGGCGCCTGCCGACAGGATGTAATCCTTTGCTGCCCGCTCCTCCTCCGAGCATGCCGACATGGCATAGATGCCCGGCAGATCCGCCACAATCAGCATGCGTTCGAACGCCCGCACACGCCGCTCCCTGATCTCCACCGTCACCCCGGGACGGTTGCCGACATGCTCCTTTGCGCCCGTCACGGCGTTGAACAGGGTGGTCTTGCCCGCGTTGGGGTTGCCGATGAGCGCAAGGCGCACGGGCGCGTCGATGCGCCGCGCGGCTGCCTTTCTCGGCGTTTTCCGTCGTGCTGCGCACGCCCCGCAGCCCAAATCGGCACAGGTATTTGTGAAGGCGTCCGCGCTCCGTGCCGCGGACGCATCCCATTGCTGCCCCCGCGCCCGCTCTGCGCGCAGCACAGCGTTTGGCGGCGCCGCTGCCCGCAGCTTTTTGACCGTGATGCGCCTGGCGTCGTCGCGGCGGATGGCCAGCATATAGCCGCGCAGCGCGATCTCGATGGGATCGCCCAGCGGCGCAACGCGCTGAACGGTCACCTGCGTTTCGGGCGTAATGCCCATTTCAAGAAAGCGCCGCTGCCGTCTGGCGCTGTCCGCCGCAACGGTGCGCACGGTGCCGCTTTCGCCCGCTTTCAAATCATCCAGCGTCAAGGCTCCCCGCCCCCTTCCCGATGCCGATCCCAAGGACACAGCGTACATTGTTGCATATGAAAAACGCCCGCACGATATGCCGTGCAGGCGTAAAAGCATGAAAAAAGTATTCCTTAGCGAAAAACAAAAATCATGGGCGAGGGCGACATGCGCGGCCGAAGCCCATACCTTGGGCATTCCGCTGCCCGCCATCCGCAGGATGGCAA
>CAZRIT010000059.1:0-12673 GCA_964600225.1 uncultured Oscillospiraceae bacterium
GGCTCTGTCGGCACGGTGATGTCGGCAATCTCTGCCTTGACCGCTTCGATCTGCTCATTGATGCGCTCAATGTAAAGCTGCATGATTTCAAGATAATCATCGCTGGTCATGCCTGCCGCATACGTGCGGAGCAAATCGTTCGTTTCACAGTAGGCGCATATATACCGCTCGGCATTGGGGTCGGTCTTGTTCTCGCCAAACACGACCTCTTGCTTGCCGATATGCAGGGAATGGATGATCTCCCAACAGCCTGCCATACGCTTTTCATCGGTGCTTTTCATGTCGCTGCCTCCTTATCGCTCTAATTCATCGCGCTTCTTTGTGCGCTGTGGCTGTCCGTTCTCGTCATAGCTGCGGGGAGTGGCAGCGGGGCAATCCCATCCAAACATACTGCCCGCAAGCATGGCTTCCTCCTGCGCCCGCGTGACGCCCATCTCTTTGTTGAAATGGTCAACGGTCTTGCGGTTGGATACGGGGTCGCTCATTTGATAAATATCTGGGTTGGAATACCCTTTGTGTCCGCGCGCGATTTCGATGATTTCACCGCTTGACGGTTTCAGCGTATAGCAGAATGGCGGTAGAAGCGGGGGCTTATGGGTACGCAGCGATAAATCCTCAATCTCGCTGCTTATCCTGTCATTATAATCCTCATACGCTTTTTCTTTGGTCGAGATGTAATGCCCCCAAAAGAAATGCGTGGGGTCGGCGGTGCGGTACTGCCATGTGACGTAAGGCGTGGGCGCTGTTTCGCTATGCCCGATAGCAAAGCCCTGTTCGCCAACGGGGAAGCGTTCTATGATGGTATATCCAGCGTTTTTGAGTTCCTCAGTCATATTCATAAGCTCCTTTTCCAGTATTTTTATATAACAAAAGAGCGCATGACCTCTCACGCGCTCCTGTGATCTCGTCGTTATGTGGCTATCAGCCCTTTATCAGTGCTTCCAGCCTGTCCTTATCAAGCCCCGCAACCGCAAGCTGCATACCAAGCTGAAAGCCCTTGCGGAAAGCGGCTATATCACACTCGTTCCCGTAGCCGTCCTCGTAGTCTTTGAGCTTCTCGAACTCGCCTGTAAGCTCTTTGGGCAGCTTTTCTTTGAACGCCTTGCGCGCGCTCTCGTACTCCTGCGCTGCCGCACGGTATTCCTCCGATTCAATGTCGATTTCCTCTGCCGGATAAATCTCGCCGTTGTACAGTTCCCGTAAAACATCACTCATGGTAAAAGACCTCCTTTTGCTAAAAGGTAGCACAATTCTTCGTATATTTGTAGTGTGCCACAAGGAGGCATAAAAAAACACGCAGGGTATTTCTGCGTGTTGAAGAATCCGCTGTGCGGTGCATGACGGATTATGCTAATTTGTTCGTTATCCGCATGAAAAGAGCATTTATCTTTTCATAATTTCGATTAAAGGATTGATAGCTTGCCTCAATCATTTCATCAGCGGTAACTGTGGAAAAATCAACCTCATATCCGGCTCGGTAGGCCAATATCTCAATAAACATACGCTGTGTTCTGCCGTTTCCCTCTCTGAAAGGGTGAATGGCATTCAATTCTGAAAGATAGAAAGCCAGTCTTTCAGCTATCGGCTGCGATATGTTTATAAGGTAGTCCTCTTTTGCAAGACGCGCAAACAGTTCATTTGCCTGCTCATTGATATACTGAAATAAGCAAAACTGCGTTCCCTTTGAAATGTTGACCGTCCGCGTTTTGCCCGCCCAATCGTATATGTCTTGAAAAATATGATAATGAAGCCGTCTAAAATAGGGAAAATCGAGGCTTCCTTCGGGGTGAGCCTGTTTCAACTCTAACAATCTGAGTGCGGTAATATTTCTTTCCGCTTCCTGTAAATCAACAGCGTTGCGAATATTCAGCTTGTTTTTCAGAACATTAGAGGATGGGTAGCAGTATGTTTTATCGTATTCGTAATCATAGGAATAGTCCGGCAAGTAATCACCTACTTCACGGTGTATTTCTTCACAAGCTCTTTAATCTCCACGGAGGAGGATTTCTTTCCCGCAGCACATTCCTGCACAAGCGTAAGCTCCTTGCGGTCAAGGCGCATACCCTCAATCGCCATTGTTCCAGCAATCTGCTTTGTCAGTTTTTCAGCTTTCGTCACAGCTTATCACCTCGCAAAATCTATTATTATTATATCATATCCACAGTCAAAGTAAACTGACAATCATAGACGAGAGGGCATTTTCAGCCCTCCCGCATGACATTTTGCTATTTCTTTTTCCTGCGCACATACAAAAACACTGCGCCGCCGACAATGACGAGGCACAGTACGATTGCCAAGATAGCCTTTAGCTCCATTGATTAGCCCTCCGATCCTTTCATGTTTCTTTTGCGCCCGAGCCGCTGAAAGCGGCGACAAAGTGCCCTTGGGGTGCGCTTGATGATGAAGAACACCGCGCCGCCGAGCAGCAGCACCGCGCCTGCGATCATGGCGGGAAGCTCCCACCAGTCGTTATCCAGTCCGAGCTTGACGCTCCTGTTGTTCGGCACTTTGATTTCGATAGGCTTTACCGCCGAGCTTTCCTTTGTGATTTCCGCTTTTCGGGCAGTCACGGGGAAGTAGCCCGTCGGTACAACGGATTCCTCGATCCATATCGCGCCCATAGGCAAGCCGAGAATGACGACCTCGCCGTTCTTATCCACCATCAAGTCCATGACCGTGCCTTTTTCATCGAAGAAATACTTGCCGTCAGCCTGTTTGGTAAAGGTCAGCGTTTCAAAGCCCAAGCCGTCCTTGACCTTGATGCTGAAGCCCGCGCCCGTGAGGGGCTTATTGGTTTTTGCGTCGAGCTTGATAATCTTGATTCCTGTTGGACAGTTGTTCACTGTCACCTTGCAGGGAGTCGCCTCGCTGTGCTTGTCGGTAAGCTCGCTCTCGGTTGTGCCATCCGCAATGTAGCCGACAGGCACGGTTTCAACGAGCTTGTACTTGCCCGCTTTGAGATACTTGAACACCGCCTTGCCGTTTGCGTCGGTTATAAAAGTCTCCGTGCCATCCTCGGCGGGGATGCGATAACCGCCCTCGGTGAGCTTGGTTTTGATGACCTTGCCCTCGCTGTCCTGCAAAGTAAACGTGATGCCCGCCATTGGCGCGCCCGTATAAGTGTTCATCTTGGTGATTTCAAGCGAGATGGGGTCATTCGCAAACTCGGTATCGCCCGTGACCTTGCCGTAAGGCTGTGGTTGATTGAGGATGAAAGATTCATTGGAGAGATCGCAATTCGGCACAAGCTCACGCCGACGCTTCTTCAGTTTGCAGGCAACATAGCTTATGAAATCCGTTGGTCAGGATGTCAAAAAGGTTACGGCACGCAAATGGTTTTCAACACGCCATCCGTTACGCGAAAGCCAATGACGTCCGCCGAGGGCAATGGGCGAATACCCTGCACAAACTCCTCGTAACCGTAGCTCTGGTGAAAGGTGGTAAACGCGATCAGGCCTTTCTCAAAATAGCGATTATACCGTTTCATCAAGGCCCTGCGCTGTTCAGCGGTTTGGGGAACAAGATCGATAGGTCGCTTTTCGATGATGGCAACTGCAATCTCCGCCGTTGCATACGTTTTCCCTGTGCCGGGCGCACCGTAGAGTATTTGGTTCAGGGGCCACAGCGGGTTTGTACGCGGCGCGCGCTTGACCATAACGCCGCCTTCCGCCACCGCATCGGGCACATCCGTTTCCGACGATGCGGCCGCATCATTGGCCTCCCTGCTGCTGCCAATGTAGTAATCGAGCCAGTCTTGTTTATCCAGCGCCTCAAAATACGTCGGCGGATTGGTCAGCACATCATCCAGAAGCGGCGCAGACTCCGCATGCAACCGCCTGTACCCGTCTGCATCCAAGTTCTGCGCAATCACCAGGCCGCCCCAGCCCGCAAACGAAAACCATGGTAAAATCCTTGCCCCGGGCTGATCGGTAGTCACGCGTTCGCCAAGCACGCTGTCCAGCAGCCCCGCCTCCACGTTGGCATAATTTCCGTAACGCGCTCTTGCTTCTTTGATGATACCGATCGCCTCATCCAGTTCTGACATGTGCATGATATGGAGTATGACGCGGTTCATCTCCTCAAAATTGATTTTGTTATCCAATGCGCGCATAGCCTGCCATATGCATACGCATGGCAGCACATCACAGCTTTTTGGCAGATTCGGCGCATCCACGGGATTGCGTAGTTGGTAGCGTGACAGGATTTCGATTGCGGTTTTACGCAGTTGATCAAGCGCCTTCTGAGCTGCCACGCCCAACTCGGTATCCAGGCGGGAAAGCTGCCTGCCCAACCCCGACAGGCGGATTTTTTCGTCCTGTCGGTAGATCAAACCAAGCTTTTCGTACATTTTGCGGAAGGTCCGAATGCGCGAATTGGCAACAGCGAGGTTCCCGACGCTTCTTTGCTCATCGTAATCGTTCCAGCCAAGTCCGTCCATCTTGCAAAAAGCGGCCAGGTGCTCGCGGAACGAAACGTCGACGCGCACCTCGACCTTGGGAAACTCCGTCATGTCACGCATGCCCATCGGCCATGAAAACTGTTGATTCATCCTCCGCACCTCACAATCACTTTTGACTCAATCTGTTCGTTTTATCTGTACATGGCGCGATACTGCTTGGGCGTCATGCCATGCTTGCGCCGAAACAATGCGTAAAAGTGGCTTTGATTATCCAGGCCCAGTTCATGCACAATCCGATGGATATCCTTATCCGTATGGCGCAGCGCGTACTCGGCCTTTCGGATCAAAACCTGCTGCATGTAGTTGACCAGGCTCATACCGCTGTTCTTTTTGACGACGCGGTTGATATAGTCCGCGCTGTAGTTGAACTGCTCCGATAGCTGCGCGCGCGTGGGCTTGCCGTGAAATTCCTCGATATAGCGTGCAATCCTGTTGAACAGAAAAACGTCCGATTTGGTATCCAGCACCACATGGTCGCAGCGATAGTATTCGGGAAAATCCAGAAAGTGCGCAATCAGGCGCACCAGCAGCGCGTTGACCATCAGCCGCTGCCCCGGCTGCTTGACCGTAAGCTCCGACAAGAGCTGCCCGATCACCGATTGGAGCGAGATACGATGCTGCGATTGTGTATTGACAGGCGTAAACAGCAGATAGTCCTGCAAAGAAGCGGCGCTCCCATCCAGGTTGTCCATGACGAACGCGTACAGAATGCGCGCTTTTCGTTTGATACTGTTGTTATCGCACAGCTCGCGCACATATTCATCCGAAAAGCACAGGTAGATCAGCGTGCAATCGCCCGCCAACACCTCGCTGTGACGAACGTTTTTGTTCAACAGGCACGCGTGCCCCGCGGCAAACCGATACGTCTCCCGATCAATCTGCTGTCCGACCTCTCCGTCCATGACATACATCATTTCGTAATAGCCATGCCTGTGCATCGGAATGACCGATTCGTTTTCTGCCTTGATCTCGCTTTGCAACGTGCGGTATCCGCCAAACCCAAGTCCCGTCTGCGTCAGCACGGCCCCGTCCGGTCCAACGCGGCGGGTAATCATATTCACAAAAAACGGCGCCTGTACCGCGCAGGTCCATTGTCCGTCGGCGCCCGTCGTCATGGCAAAACGGCTGCTCGCGGCAGGAAATGCATAGCCCGCGCCCCGCTCGCGCGAAGGGGGCGTGCAATGCATTTCGTTCGGTTTGCCAAAGAAAACGGAGGACATGGCTTTTTTCCTGCCTTAAGTCTGTTTTGGTCATGTTTTTTTCCGAAAAATCGGATGCGGATGCTGAAACGGGCAAGTTTATGGCATATAATTAAATGTAATCATAACATATTTGGCACGTTTGACAAGGGACACATCGGAAAGGAGCTTACCATGCAGTACTATTTGGCAGTGGATATCGGCGCAACCAGCGGACGGCACATTTTGGCGCATTTGGAGGACGGGAAGTTAATAACCGAGGAGGTCTACCGCTTCCAAACGCACAGCGCGCAAAAGCACGGCGCATGGGTATGGGAATGCGAAGCGCTGGCAGAGAACGTCATCAAGGGCATGGCAGCCTGCAAAGAACCGGGTAAAATCCCCGCCATGATGGGTGTCAGCACCTGGGGCGCGGATTATGTGCTGCTCGATCGGCAGGGCAAGGTGCTTGGCGACGCGGCGGATTACCGCGACGAGATGGCGCTGGTGAACATGCTGTTTGAATCCGATAAAATCCTGTCGCCCACGGACTACTTTGCACGCACAGGCATCGGCAGGATGCCGTTTGATACCATATATCAGCTCATGGGCGTGCAGCGCATGTATCCGCATGTACTGGAACAGGCGGGCGCGCTGTTGATGGTGCCGTCGTTTATCAACTATCGGCTCACGGGCGTAATCTGCGAGGAATACACCAACGCCGTCACAACGGGGCTGATCAGCGCCGCCACGCAGACATGGGATGAGGAAACCATCCGCGCCATGGGCTTCCCGCGCGATATCTTTATGGAGCTCAACGCGCCCGGCAAAATCGTGGGCCCGCTGTCCGAGGCCGTGCAGGCGCAGGTGGGCTTCAACTGCAATGTGGTGCTGACAGCCAGCCACGATACCACCAGCGCGTTCTTTGCCGTGCCCTCGCACGATCCCGACAGCGTCACGGTATCCAGCGGCACATGGAGCATACTCGGCATCGTCAATGAGAAGCCTTTGACAACGCCCGAGACCATGGCGGCAGGCTTTACCAACGAGGGCGCGTACCCCAAGCGCTTCCGTTTATCCAAGAACATTGTGGGCATGTTCGTGCTGGAAAAGCTGCGCAGTCAGCTCAGTCAAGACGCAACCTACGACGATATCGTCGCTATGGCGCAAAGCGCGGGCAATATCCGAAGCGTGGTGGATTTGACAAACCTGATGTATCTGCTGGCGGAGGACATGGCGGAAGCGATCAAAACGGAGTGCGCCGAAACGGGCCAGCAGGTGCCGCAGACGGACGGCGAGGTGTTCCGGGTGTTTTTCCACAGCCTCGTAACCCATTACAGCCGTGCGGTGGAAGCGCTGGAGCAGATCACGGGCCGCAGCTTTACCTCCTTCAACATCATCGGCGGCGGCAGCCGCAACGACTATGTCAACCGTTTGGCGGCCGATGCGCTGGGCATTCCCGTGCACGCGGGCCCGCCCGAGGCAACCGTTGCGGGCAACCTCATCTGCCAAATGATCGCGGGCGGCGAAATCAGCGGCATCGAAGAGGC
This sequence comes from uncultured Oscillospiraceae bacterium, assembly GCA_964600225.1. GTDB lineage: Bacteria > Bacillota > Clostridia > Christensenellales > CAG-138 > CAZRIT01. The sequence continues at coordinate 7,188 of CAZRIT010000059.1, forward strand.
GGCGGACGTGTGCGCCGCAAGTTTTGCCGTCAAGCACTATGAAAGCGGCATTGCGGATATCGACGGCATACCCTTCGGCGCCTACGCGCGGCGGCTTCGCCGCGAGGGCATCAAGGCCTGTCAGGGCATGGCGTTTCGCCATGGCGAACAATTTGCCGTTGCCGATGCGGGCGGCACGCGCATTATAACCAAGGCCGATCTGGAACGGGAATTCCCCGCCTATCACCTGATTTTTTCGGCGCGCGCAAACGTCAACGCCATCATCCGCACCGCACCGCGCTTTTGCGCGAAAGCCGCGCGCGCGGGCCGCACCGTGCCGCCCGTGCTGGACGACACCGCGCAGATCATCGGCCCTTCCCTGCGATTTTGTGACGGTTCCGACGCACGGCGCTTGGCGGGCATTCTCAAGCGCGACAACGCCTGCCTGCTGCGCGACGGGCAGCAATCGGGCGTGCTTGCGGTGGGACGCACCCTGGAGCAGGCGCTGGCGGCGACGCTCATTGCGGAAAAATCGGTGCAGGCGCTCGACGAGGGCGCGCTCATCGGCGGTGCAAAGCCGCTGTCTAAGCCCTTTGCATGGCTGATGCATCGTCTGTATAACGCAGGCTACGCCAAGATGGACGAAAAGACGCCCGTGCTGAACGCCGATGGTTTTTCGTACGCCATATCCGAAAAGGAGATGGCCTTGCGGGAGCAGGTCGTTGCGTGCGGCAAGCGCCTGCGCGCAGCCAACCTGGTGCAGGGCACATGGGGCAACATATCCGTGCGGCTGGACGATACCTACATGCTGGTCACGCCCTCGGGCCTCGACTACGAACGCTTGACGCCGTATGAAATCGTCCGTGTAAACATGCAAACGCTGGAATATGCGGGCAACATACGGCCCACTACCGAAAAATCCATCCACGCGGCATTGCTGCTTTCCGCACCGCAGGCCAACTGCGTCATCCACTCCCACTCGGTCAACTGCAGCGTGTTCGCCGCAGCCAAGCAGGGATTGCCCGTCATCCGTGACGAGGATCGGGCGCTGTTGGGCACAGTGGTTCCCTACTCCAAGTCCGCCATCCCCGGCAGCAACCGATTGCGGGATGCCATTGTGGCGGCCATGGGCAACGACGGCGCTGGCTGCATCATGGGCAACCACGGCATGCTTGTGCGCGGCGTTTCCATCGACAACGCATTCGACCAGTGCCGCGCCATGGAGCGCGCCGCCCGCGCCTATCTGGACAAATGCAGGGCCGAGCAAGCCGACGACCCGAAAAACGGCGGCAAGCGGAAGGCTTACGAGGCGGAGATCGATACGCCCGTTGGCAGGGTGACCGCGCGATTGACCATTGACCGCGCAAAGAATCCCATCGAGGGCGACTTTTCGGCCATGAACAACACCATTCCGCTCAGCGACGTTGTCATGACGGCGGATGGCTTCACTGCAAAGACCATGTTTAAGGCCGCGTTCCTCAAGCTGCCCGTCGACCTCACCTGCCGATTCGATGGCGATAACCTGTGCGGAAATGCGGAAACGAGCATGGGCGGGCTGGTGTTCACCGCAACGCCCTGCGATTGAACCGCGCGGGCAATTGCGAGGCAACCCGCATTGTCTAATCAACATACGGCGTGAAACAGAACGGCTGATCATCCGACCGCTGCACGGTCAGGATTCTGTCGCGTTCTTCGCAGACTGCGAAACTGCCTGTTGACAAAACCGCAGAGTCTCATATAATTGAATTATCGAATATTGCATTGGATAATTTGTTTATGAGAAAACGCATTGAAAACGAACGCATCATGGAAGCGGCGGTCAGCTGCTTTTCCCGATACGGCTATAAGAAAACCACGCTCGAGGATGTTGCGGGGGAACTCGGCATTCTTGCCAGCAGCATGTATGCCTATGCGCAAAGCAAGCGAGACCTGTACGAACAGGCCGTACGCTATGTGTTGCTGCGCTGGCAGAACCGCGTCAAGGATGCTGTTGCAAGCGTCGGCTCTCCGCAGGAGAAGCTCCTGACGCTCATGCGCACAGCGCTGACGTATCTTGGCAGCGACGCGGATTTTTGCGCGCTGCTCAAAAACGACCCTTCCATCTTCCCCATGTTCCCCACGGTGGATCCATACGAGGAGATCAACCTGGAATCGGTTGCCATGATCGAACGTATACTGCTTTCGGGCGTCGAGAACGGAACGTTTCGCACAATGGACGCCCATGCTGCGGCCGAAGTGATTTTTTCGATGTACAAAAGCTTCATCATCCACGCGTATGTGCAGGGCGAATCCGAGTATCTGGAGCAGTACATGGAAACCGCCATCGATCTGATCGTCAACGGCATTGATTGCAAGTAAGCGGCGCGCATGCGCCGTTTTGCATATCACATAAACCGAAAGGAGCAACAACATGGCAGTCCGTTATCTATCCGCCGAATGGCGCGACGAGGTCGAGCTGAGACTTAAACAGGAGTTAACGCCCGATAAGATGCACAACCTGACCTCCTCCATGAACAACAAGTACCTGAACTGTCCCGATGGCGGCGAACAATTCTTTTATGTTGGCTTCAAAGACGGCGCGGTGGATTCCGTACAGACGGGCGATGGCAGCGGCCCTGCGGCGGAGTTTGTCATCAGTGGCGATTACGAGGTGTTTGCGCGCATCAGCCGCGCGGAGCTCGGCTCGCAAAAAGCCCTGATGAGCGGGCAGCTCAAGCTTAAGGGCAATATGGTCAAAGCGCTCAAGCTTGCATCGCTGTGCGACCGTCTCAACAAGGTCATTGCAACCATTCCGACCGAATTTTGAGGAGGAACCATTATGCTGCTTGATAAAAACGATCCGTATTATATCGATTTCCCGGGACGCATCCGTGCCATTCAACAGGGCATGGCCAAGGAGAATATTGATGTATACCTTGGCTCCCGCCTGCGCACGATGAGCTGGACGACTGATGCGTTCTTCCCATGGCGCAGCTTCATCGTCATCCCCGCGGAAGGGCTGCCCACCGCGTTTACGTTCGTCATCGACGCCGCGCGCGCCATGGACGACAGCTGGCTGGATGAGGATCATGTGCTGGGCTTTGCGCCGATGGGCGGGCAGGATCAAATTGCGCTGATTGCGGATATGATCAGCGAACTGCTGCCGCACGGCGGCCGCGTCGGCGTAGAATCGGGCATGTCCAACTACACGCCCGAGGGCTTTTTGACGCATTATGAATACATGCGCTTTGCCGAGGCGCTGCCCGACTGCACGCTGGTCAATGCGCATCACATTGTGGACGAACTGGCCATGATCAAGGATATCGGCACCATCAACCGCTTCCGCAAAGCTTCCGAAATTGTGGATGCGGGCCATGTGGCCGTATATGAAGCCATCCGAAACGGCGGCTGGCAGGGCATGACCGAAAGCGATATTGCAGGGCTTGCCGCCTACGCCATGCGCAAGGCCGGCTCCGTGTGGGAATGGTCCTTCACGGGCGGCAACGAGATTGCGGCAGGGTACCGCACGGGCCTTGCGGGCGGCGCATGCACGCCTGCGTCGCTCAAAAAAATCGAAGCGGGCGAGCCCTTGATGGTGGACATTCATGCGTTGTATCGACTCGCGTGCGGCGATCACAGTCACAACTACCTGATCGGCCCCGCCACCGAGCGGCAGAAGTGGCACGCCAAAAACTTTGTGGACATTGTCGACCTGACGCTCAAAACCTACAAAGCGGGTGTGACGCCATCGGGTCTGGCGGACGAGATGATGCGCTTTGCCGAGGACCGCGGCTTTTCCGATTTTATGGTACCCGGCTTTGAACACGGCATCGGCATGCTGGGCGACGAGTGGCGCATCGGCAAGAACGACGGGCCGTTCCCCTACTGGACCAACCCCGAGCACGTCTATCGCGAAAACGAGGTGCTCATCTGCGCCATGCAGTACGCCTGTCCCGAGGAGGATATCGGCTTCCGCTATGAAAACCCCATCCTGATACAGAAAAACGGCTGCGAATACATGAGTAAGTTCCCTCTGGCTGTGGACGTCATCGAATAACCGCACATGGCTAAACAAACGGCCGCGGGCGGAGCAATCTCCGTCCACGGCCGTTTAGTTGATTCATGTAACTGCAAAACAGTGTTTAGGGAAACCAAACCGTGATAAACAGCCGCCCGTCGCGATAATCGGCTGAGATACTGCCGCCCATGCGCTCCGTCAACAGCTTTGCAATCGACAATCCGAGCCCTGTGGCGTTCCTGCCCGTTTCCACGGTATAGAAGCGGTCGAACAGCCGTGCGGTCATCACCGCGTCCAGCGCTTTGGCGGCGTTGGCGAACACAATCCGCCCCGTATCGTCCATACAAACCTCGAAATCCCCGTCGCTGTACTTTTGCGCATTGGACAGGATGTTGCCGAATATCCGCATGAGCGCGGAGCGGTTCAGCATCCGCTCCACGCGCTCTGTCGGCAGCGAGATGCGTGGCTCGATGCCCTGCTCGCTCAATGCGCTGTACGCAGCGGCCAGGCTTTCCTCCAATACGCCGTCCACCGAAAGGCGCTCGAGCGATTCATCCCTGACCGAGGTGATGATGGAATAGGTGAACAGCTCCTCCACCAGTTGCTTGAGCACTTCGGTGCGGTTGCCGATGATGGCGAGGTAGCGGGCCGCCGCGGTGGATTGCTCCTCCTGTTCCAGCAGCGTCAGATACCCGCATATGGCCGTCAGCGGCGTGCGCAGATCGTGCGAGATGTTGGCGACGGCCTCCTTCAGTTCCGCGTCGCCGCGGCGGAACCGATGGCGATCGGCCCGCAGCGCCCGAAGCTGCACATTGATGGCCGCGGCAAAGGCGCGCACATGCGGATCGCGCACGGATACGTCGATGAGCGTGTTGGTCTCCTCCCCCAGCCTGTCGGCAAGGGCGGATGCCATCTCGTCCATGGCGCGCCGCAGCATGCACAGCTTTACGCAAAGCAATATGACAGCAATCCCCAATGCACCCGACAGCACCCAGCCCCACGCCAACATACAATACCTCTACTTGATATCCTTCTTTTGGAAAACGCACACACCCGCCGCCGTGGTCAACGTTATCACGATCAGCGCATACAGCATCAATCGTGCGGGGCGCTCTGCCGTTCTCCCCGCAATCTGCATGCTCTGACCGCCCGGGAGGAAATCAAGCAGGAACAGATACGCCTCGCGCTTGGCGCCGCTTAGATAATTGGGGTTTGGTTCCTGCTCCGATATCATCGTCCCCGTGGAATCGGTAAAAACATATCCGTCGAATATCTCGGGCTCGTCAAGCCTGGAACTCAAATAGGCGCCGACGAACAGCAGCACAAACGCGCCGAGCACGCAGACGACAGCCACAACGGCCTTATTTTGACACAGCATGCCAATGAGCGTAAAGATTGCCACAAAGGCCAGCGACATCATCAGCGCGCAGCCCATCAAAGCGATCAATTGCGCAACACCCGCCTCCATCCCCAGCAGCGGAAGGCCCAGCGCCAGCGCAAACACAAGATA
>CAZRIT010000060.1:0-12500 GCA_964600225.1 uncultured Oscillospiraceae bacterium
ACAAGCCCCGTGCGGGTTTTGCCCGCCACGGTGCGCGTTACCAGCACAAAGCCCTGCGGCCGCTCCAGTAAAACATGGTTATCCAGATAGGCGCGCATGGTCCGCTTGATCGATGCAATGCGCGCTTCCTCCCCGTCCTTGCCCAAGAACGCCTCGGGCAGGATCAGATGCAGCGCGGAGGGCGCGTCGCCAATCAGCGTTGCCGCGTTTTGCCAGTAATCGGGCTGGGAGGTGTACTGATCGCACGCCACAACCGCCCACTTGGAAAAATCCGCCTCCGCCTTGGGCAGAAGCACCCTTGGCACCAATACGCCTACGTCGTTTGGGAACCGATCGTTCATTCCGCATCCTTTCCGTTCCGCCCGCGCTGTCGTCAGGCTGACAGGTTTTTATTAAGCTTTCATTATAACGTTGAACGCGCCCGATTTCAAGACATATAGCGCATCAATAAACGGCACCGGGCGAGCGCATTGTTCATCCGCTATTGAAACACCACGGCAATGAACGCATCGGTTTCATATATGCGGTATTTTTCCATATCAACCAAAGCCGCCGCTCCATTTGGATCCCCTGCCACCAGATTACCTGCCGCCGAGGCAACGGCCGTCTCGCTTGCCCGACAGATATCGTATCCTTCCATCTTGAACACCTCATAAATATCTCCCGAGGCAACGGCCCAGGCAATAACCGATTCGATGGATTGCTGATAACAGTATACATATCCGTCATATGCTTTCGTCAGCGGCTGCATATCGCTGATACGAAAGCCTACCCAAGATTCAATCTTGGTCATGATTTTCCCGGCAAGCGTCTCGCGAGAAAGATAAATCTCATCCACGATATGCAAGGCAAGCGATGGCTTGCCAAGGAATATCACAGGCTTGCCTTTTTGGCAAAAATGACCGATATCATATGCTACATCTTCCATGATAGCTGCGTCGTCCCGATATCGCAGATAATCCACATATGCCCAGTTATTATAGTCAATCGCCTGCACGACAGGCAGCAGGCAACAGACGCCAATCAGTCCACACTGAATCATCTTTTTTCCGCAGGCTGTCGCCGCCTGACAAAGAATCATAACAAAGAACGCGCAGAAAGGCGCCAGAACCAGCGCCGTTCTGTAAGGCGCCGCGGTTCCCAGCAGCAAGGGCATGAGACATGTCGTGCCAAAGCAGGCCAACAGCCAGAGAGAAACGATCGGCTTTTTCCTAATCATACAGCAACAAACCACAAAGCAACCGATAACGCAAACAACATAAATACCGATCGGCAGGTAATACAATCCGCTCAGAAAATAGGCAAAACCAAATGACATGATAAAGTTCTTAATGCTGCCGCCCGGATCCTGCAAGTTCCAGGCAATGATTCGTCCCGCAGCCGCATACTCATATCCGCACATAATACGTATCAGCCAAGAAACGCCCCGATAGACCGCATAAGACGCCACCAACAGCAAAAAGAGAATCAGCAGGGAATGCAGGAACTCTTTCAACGCAGCCCGCTTGTCCTTGTTGCCGTAGAAAGCGCTCACAGCTTCGGTTTGAAAAAACAGGCAAAGCAGGACAGGCACGCAGGCTTCATAAGCTGCCAGCATCAGCACGCACAGCGCGCACATTGTCACATAGCGAGTCGCTCTTTTCCGGGGAGCGTATCGGAATATATATACGATCAGAGCGGATAAGGCAAAGATCAGTCCCATCGTAATACATGTCGTCTTATATGAAAACAATTCAAACAGCAGCGGAAAGCTTAAGAGTGCGGCGATATATACGCCGCAAGCAACAGGTTTGACCCCCCCCGGATTCGGTCATGAACATCCCGCCCATCAGAAGGCCGCAGGCAAACAGCCCAATGATTCCCAGCAACTCATGTACCACAGGTCGGTAATCAAATACGCCTGTAAAAAGATCTATGAGAACGTTTGTCCAACGTTCCATAGCAATGCCTGTGCCTTCTCTGAAATACATATCAAACCGCGCATCGTCGATCCCCAGCGCGCTGTTGATCAGCATAAAGCCATAAGCCATAACGGCCACCAGTATTGTTCCGCTGACCAGAAAACGATTGTTCAACAGCTTTCGCATGTTTTGATTTACGGCATTCATACAAAGATATTCCTTCCTTGGTGTTCTCGCCTATGCAGTGATATGATTTTACGATTTTACCAGAATCGCTCAAAAAGCACAACAGCCCTTCATTTCCCACCGTAACGCGGCCCAAATCGTCGTCGTCCAATAGTTGTGGAAAGCATTCCAATTGCACATATTTCGGGCATCATTTGCATGAGCCACACATATCTCTGAATAAAAAATCATAAAAAATATATGATTTGGTATTGACAAGCCCCGCAAATGATGCTAGATTAACACCAATATCATATATTTTCACTGAAAGGAGCCGTCCAAATGACGTACCCGGCCGCAAAACAGAGTGCCAGCCAAGCAATGCCGAATCAATCGGCAGCGTTTGCGTGCGCCATGGCGGCTGCCTCCATCCTGATTATTCGTACGCTCAGCATTTCGCTGAGCGTACTGCTTATTGCCCTGGTTTTGTGCGTTATCCTGCTTAGCCTGGTACTGGTAGGACGTACAGTGCGGACGGAACAAAGCTAAATGTCTTTGGACATAACGGCGGTTCCGAAAGCGGAACCGCCGTTTTTATATATTCGGGGTCGGGTACCCCGAACATGGCTCAAATGAAAGGGAGGAAAAAAACACATGAAAAAAGTAGTAGCATTGGTAATGGCAGCGTTGATGATCGCGGGTTGCTTCGCGTTCGCAGGCTGCAAAACGCAGGAACCGGCAGCGACCGCCCCCACAGCATCCGGCAGCGACGCCGCAGCGGCCATCAAAATCGGCGGCACGGGCCCGCTGACCGGCGGCGCAGCCATCTATGGCAACGCGGCCAAGCAGGGCGCTGAGATCGCCGTTGAGGAGATCAACGCCATGGGCGGCATGCAGTTCGAGCTCAAGTACGAGGACGATACGCACGACGCCGAGAAGGCCGTCAACGCCTACAACACGCTGAAGGACTGGGGCATGCAGATTTCTCTGGGCAGCGTCACGTCCACGCCCTGCGTTGCCACCTCGACGCTGACCTTTGAGGATCGCATCTTCGCGCTCACGCCCTCCGCCTCTTCCACCGCCGTAACCGAGGGCAAGGACAACATGTTCCAAATCTGCTTTGCAGACCCCAACCAGGGCTCCGCTTCCGCGCAGTATATTTCCGATAAGGCCCTTGCCAGCAAGGTTGCCGTTATCTGGAAGAACGACGACGTATACTCCAAAGGTATCTACGAAACGTTCGTAGCCAAAGCCACCGAGCTGGGCCTCGAGGTTGTATCCGACACCACCTTTACCAGCGACAGCCAGAGCGATTTCTCCGTGCAGCTGACCAAGGCACAGGAGGCGGGCGCCGAGCTCATCTTCCTGCCGATGTATTATGACGCCGCTTCCCTGATTCTTGCACAGGCCAACTCCATGGGTTATGCGCCCAAGTACTTTGGCGTTGACGGCATGGACGGCATCCTCACCCTCGAAAACTTCGACACCGCGCTTGCCGAGGGCGTTATGCTGCTGACCCCGTTCTCCGCGGATGCGCAGGACGAGAAGACCAAGAGCTTCGTTGCAAAGTATCAGGAGAAGTACGGCGACGTTCCCAACCAGTTTGCGGCCGACGGCTATGACTGCGTCTACGCCATCTATCAGGCCTGCACGAACGGCAAGGTAACCGCCAAGATGAGCGCCGAGGATATCTGCAAGATCATGATTGAGCAGTTCACCTCCATGACGTTCGACGGCCTCACCGGCACGGGCACTACCTGGGACGCCACCGGCGCGGTCAGCAAGGACCCCAAGGGCATGGTCATTTCGGGCGGCGCTTACGCCAGCATGGACTAAGCCTAGCATAGGCGTCTCGACCAAACCGGAGGGCTGCTGTCTGTTCGGCAGCCCTCCGTTCGCATGAAGCCTTTTCAAAAACCCGTTTATCTTGCTTTTGCGATAGCGGGTTGATAGACTGTATGGAACCGTGAAAAAAATGTTGAGGTGTTGGAAATGTCTTTCCTATCCTATTTAATCAGCGGAATCAGCCTCGGCAGTATCTATGCCATCATTGCGCTGGGCTACACGATGGTATACGGCATTGCCAAGATGCTGAATTTCGCCCATGGCGACGTCATTATGGTCGGCGCGTATGTGTGCTTTTTCGCCACCTCGCGCTTCGGACTGCCCCCGATTGTGGGGGTGCTGTGCGCCATGGCTGTGTGTACCGTGCTTGGCATAACGATCGAGCGACTGGCCTATAAGCCGCTGCGCAGCGCGCCCTCGCTGGCCGTTTTGATCACCGCCATCGGCATGAGCTATTTTCTGCAAAACTCCGCGCAGCTGCTTTGGAGTTCCAATCTCAAGGTGTTTACATCCGCCGTTGGAAACGGATCGTTGAAGCTGTTCGACGGTGCGCTTTCCATTTCGCATGTAACCATCGTGACGATCATCTCCTGCGTGGTCATCATGGCGCTGCTGTCCGCGCTTGTGCAAAAGACCAAGATGGGCAAAGCCATGCGCGCCTGTTCCGAGGACAAAGCCGCCGCGCAGTTGATGGGCATCAACGTGGATACGACAATTTCGTTTACGTTTGCAGTCGGCTCCGCGCTCGCCGCAATCGCAGGCGTGCTGCTTTGCTCCGCCTACCCCACGCTGACCCCGACGACCGGGTCGCTGCCCGGCATCAAGGCGTTTACCGCCGCAGTGTTCGGCGGCATCGGCTCGATTCCCGGGGCGTTTCTGGGCGGCATACTGCTGGGCGTGATCGAGATCTTCGCAAAGGCCTATATCTCTACGCAGCTATCCGATGCAATCGTGTTCGCGGTGCTGATTGTCGTGCTGATCGTCAAGCCCACAGGGCTTCTTGGCCGTACGATCCACGAGAAAGTGTGAGGTGGCAGACATGAAGCAGTTACGTTCCATCGGTAAAAGCACCAAAAATGCATTGTACACCTACGCAATGGTCATCGCGATGTTTCTGGTTGTCCAGATCCTCATCTGGACGGGCAACATCTCCAGCCTGATCAAAGGCCAGCTGGTGCCCATCTGCGCATACATCGTGATGGCTGTTTCGCTCAACCTGACCGTAGGCGTGCTGGGCGAGCTGAGCCTGGGTCACGCGGGCTTTATGAGCGTCGGCGCGTTCACGGGCGTTGTGGTTTGCGCGGCGCTGAAATCCGCCGTTCCCAGCGACGGTCTGAGGCTGCTGATCGCGATTGTCATCGCGGCGGTCATGGCCGCCATCGTGGGCCTTATCATCGGCATTCCCGTGCTGCGCCTCAAGGGCGATTATCTGGCCATCGTCACGCTGGCTTTTGGCGAGATACTCAAGGGCGTCATGAACAACCTCTATGTCGGCGTGGACAGCACGGGGCTGCGCGTTTCGCTGCTGACCGACAATTTAAACCTCTTGGAAGGCGGTAAGGTCGTCATCAGCGGCCCCATGGGCGTATCCGGCAACCCAAAGACGTCCACGTTCCTTGCGGGCTTTTTGCTGATATTGTTCTGCCTTGTCGTGATCTACCACCTCGTGGACAGTCGATCGGGCCGCGCAATCCTGGCGCAGCGCGACAACGCCATCGCGGCGGAATCCGTTGGCATCAATATTACAAAGTATAAGCTCATGGCGTTCGTCATCTCCGCCGCCATGGCGGGCATGGCAGGCACCTTGTTTGCAATGAATTACTCGACCGTCGTGGCAAGCAAGTTCGATTTCAACACCTCGATTCTCGTGCTGGTGTTTGTGGTGCTGGGCGGGTTGGGCAACATGCGCGGTTCCATCATCGCGGCGACGCTGTTGACGGTGCTGCCGGAGCTGCTGCGCAAATTCAGCGATTACCGCATGCTGATTTACGCAATCATACTCATACTCATCATGCTCGCGACAAACAACCCCGAGCTTAAGCGCTTCTTTGAGAATATCGGCGCAAAGTTCAAGAAGCTGTTGGGCAAGAAGGGAGGCGCCATCCATGGATAAACTGGTACCGCTGCCGAGTCTGGGCATGGTGCCCGAGCGCGACGTGGGCACCACGCCGATACTGGACATCCACCATCTGGGCATCGATTTCGGCGGCCTGCACGCGGTGGACGACTTCAACCTGGTCATCGGCCGCACCGAGATTGCGGGGCTCATCGGCCCCAACGGCGCGGGCAAGACCACCGTGTTTAACCTGCTGACCAATGTGTATACGCCTACGCGCGGAGTCATCCTGCTCGACGGCGTGGATATCCGCGGCAAAAAAACGTGGCAGCTCAATAAAATGGGCATTGCGCGCACGTTCCAAAACATCCGCCTGTTTAGCAAGCTGTCGGTTGAGGATAACGTCAAAATCGGCCTGCATAACGCGTTTGAGTACTCGACGGTCAGCGGCATTCTCCGCCTGCCCTCGTATTGGAAAAGCGAACGCAAGGCGCACGAGAGCGCGCTCGAACTGTTGAAACTGTTCGACATGCAGGATATGGCCAACTGGGTGGCGGGCTCGCTCCCGTACGGCGCGCAGCGCAGGCTGGAGATCGTGCGCGCGCTGGCCACCAACCCCAAGCTGCTGCTGCTGGACGAACCCGCCGCGGGCATGAACCCCTCGGAGACGAGCGAGCTGATGCAAAACATCAAGAAAATCCGCAACACGTTCGAGATCGCCATCCTGCTCATCGAGCACGATATGAACCTTGTCATGGGCATCTGCGAGGGCATCGCCGTGCTCAACTACGGCAAAATCATCGCCAAGGGCTCGCCCGAGGATATCAAGAACAACCCGGTCGTCATCGAGGCGTACCTGGGCAAGAAGGGGGCGTAACGCATGCTGACGGTTGAAAACCTGAACGTTTACTACGGCAACATCCATGCCGTCAAGGACGTGAGCTTCTCCGTCGAGGACGGCGAGATCGTCACGCTCATCGGCGCCAACGGCGCGGGCAAATCCACCATCCTCAAGACGATATCGGGCCTGCTGCACTCCAAAACAGGCGATATCACCTTCGGCGGTCACAGCATCAAATCCACCGCCCCGCACAAGATTGTGCAATCGGGCATTGCGCATGTGCCCGAGGGACGGCGCGTCTTTGCGCGCATGAGCGTGGAGGAAAACCTGCAAATGGGCGCGTTCACGCAAAGCCTCGGCTCCATCGACGATTCGCTGGAGGACGTGTATCGGCGCTTCCCGCGCCTCAAGGAACGCAGAAAACAGGTAGCGGGCACGCTTTCCGGCGGCGAGCAGCAGATGCTGGCCATGGGCCGCGCGCTCATGTCCCGCCCGAAGCTGATGATGATGGACGAACCCTCCATGGGCCTGGCTCCCATCCTGGTGGAGCAGATATTCGATATCATCCGCGAGCTCAACGAAACGGGCTCCACCATCCTGCTGGTTGAGCAGAACGCGCTCATGGCGCTCTCCATCGCCAACCGCGGCTATGTGCTGGAAACGGGCAAGATCGTGCTGGCCGCCGAGGCCGACGAGCTGCTGCACAACGAGGCCGTCAAAAAGGCCTATCTCGGCGCCTGACGGCACGGATACGGGGACGGTTGTACCTTTCTTTATACAAAGAAAGGTACCCAAAGAAACTTATAAAAAACATTACGGGTCGGTTCCATATGGAACCGACCCGCCGTTTTCATTTTGGATACATAAAACCCCTTGGGACGTTTCTTTTGCTTACTTTTCTTTTCCAAAGAAAAGTAAGACGTTCTCTCTTCTAATTCACGGAGGACGGGTCGGCGCATACGCCCATAAACAGCAGCGTGCCGTTTCCGGCGACAATGCCGTAGAGGAACGGGCGATCAAGTATCATCTCCGCGCGGCCCTGGGGCATGCCCGCGCCCGCATAGCCGATTTCAGTGAACGCGGCCGCCTCCACGCCCTTTTCATCGATGGCGATGTGCGTCTCCTGCCGCACCTTCGATATCCACACCCTGCTGTCGGTCACGCGCGAAAAGTCCGCGGCCTCCGCGTCAAACGCGGTGGCCATGCCAAGACGCTGCAGCGCATCGGCCAGGTCGTACTTGCAGCCGTAGCCGAACTTGGGCACGCTCCAGATCACCTCGCCGTAATCGTCGGCTCCGCCCTGAAACGCCTCCCGCACCGCATCGTCATTTTGGAGCAGGTCGTATACGTCCACGCCCGCATCGGGCAGGATGAACAGCATCCGTCCGCCGTTTTTGAGGCCCAGCATTGCGCGGGTAAAGTTTTTACCGCGGATAAAGCCCGCCAGCGTTGTACGGTTCATAAAATCCACCGTCACATCGCCGCTTGCGGCATGGAACGTGCCCGCTTTGGTGGCGTTTTCCCGAAACGCGTCCGTCCATTCATCATAGAAATACACGGTGTTGAGGATGGACATCACCTGGCTCGGATCGGTCGGGAACGCGGGCGTCAGCTTGCCGTTGGTGTTATCCGCCACCCAGTCCGCCATGGCCTGCGCGGTCGCCTCGGCGGCAAAATCGGCCCTGTACACTGAGGCGAAGAAATCCTTGGTCGCCGCCTCCAAAAAATCCCGCTTGAAGCTGACGGGCGCGCCCTGCACCTCGTCGTCCAGCCACAGCGAGTTGGCGATTTTGAGGCTGCCGATCTCGTTATCGGTGTAGAGCAGACGGTACAGCGCGGCGCACTGCGCGGCCAGCTTGCTTCCGTCCGCCACGCCCAACAGCGACAGCATCTCCTGCTGCGTCTGCCCCTGCGCGCCCGTGGCGGCCAGCGACAGCGCCAGGTACAGCGAAAGCGGCGAATAGTTGGCGTTGCCACGGCCCGTTGCCAGCACGGCCACCGCCGAGTTCCACGCAAAATCGTCCATGGCGGCAAGGAACGCATCGTCTATGGCGTTTTGCTCGCGTATGGCGCGCAGGGCCTCAAAATCCTCAAAGCCGACCGCCGCAGGATACGCCACCTCGTTCAACGGCTGCGGTTCCCCCGTCCCTGCGGGCGGGTTGCCTGCAGGGTCGTCCGTTTTGGTATGCGGGCCCGATTCCTTGGGCGCGCATGCGCAAAGGGAACCCAGCAGCCCCATGGTCAATAACATTGCAATCCATCGTTTCATCGTTTGTTTTCTCCTGTCATGAAATCCACATCGCACCCGCGGTATAGCTCCACACGCCGTTCTTCCCGGTCGCCTTGCAATCGTCCGCACCGATGGCGCCCAGGCCGCTGCGCCACTTGGACATGCCAAAGGTGAAGCGGTTCTTGCCCTTTACCTCGACCTCGTCGATCCGAAACAGCAGCCCGTCGGGGAAATACAGCTTCTCCCGATCGATATAGCCCTGCTCGCAAAGCTCCTCAAACGTGCCGCAAACGGTCGCAAAGCCGTATTGCTCCCCCATGCGTTCCACCAGCGCGGCCTTGTCGGCCTCGGACAGGTTGTTCGCCTCGGTCAGGTCAAACGCAAGCGTATCGATCTCGCTGTTGAGCCCCTCATCGCTTTCGTACAGCTCCGTGAGCACGTTAAAATAGAAATCCACCAGCGCCGCATCCTGCGATGCGGGCGCAGCGGGCGTTTCGGCGCCGCGGCAGGCGGAAAGGCCAATGCACAGCATGGCCGCGAGCAACAGGGTCGGCAGACGTTTCATACGGTTGGTTCCTCCCAAAATACAGCGTTATGGCGCCGCCCGCAAGGCGGAAGCCGTTCACCCGTAACACCGTCCGCATGCCCGAAAGGTTGCAGGCAAAACCGTTTTGCTAACGATTCCGCTTGCGTATATACCGCCTATTCCGTCGGCAGGCGCTTGCCGCAGCGGCGGCAGAACGCATACGCGCCGTCGGCGGGCGCGCCGCAATAAGGGCAAAAGCCCGCGTCGGAGGGCTGCGATTGCCTTGTATCGTCCTGCGAACAGCCAAAACGCTGCGACAGCGGATCGGGCTCCTCGTCGCCGTCGGTGATATCGAACGCCGAGTAGCGGTTCTTGCCCGTGGCGTTTTTGAAGTGATACACGCCGATGACGACGCCCGTTAGGATGAACAGCACCCCGAACACGGGGAATATCGCGGGCGCGCCCATATTGACCGCCATGATCGTCCAAAAGATACCGAACACCACCGCAACCACCGCGCTCCATGCGCCCAGCGCCGATGGCCCGCGCCCCGGTTTGATACTCTTCAAAACCCGCTACCTCCGTATGTTTGTTTTCGCAATCCGATTTATCATAACACATCGGCCCGCCGCATGCGCGCCCTGCGCCCAATCCTTACGAAATGTTTGCAGCTTCTTCATTATGTGCGCGGGCGGCGGTTCTTCCGTGCAACTCCCTGCGCCGCACTCGTTTTGCAATTCCCGCGCCCCATTT
The DNA here is from genome assembly GCA_964600225.1 of uncultured Oscillospiraceae bacterium. Classification (GTDB taxonomy): domain Bacteria; phylum Bacillota; class Clostridia; order Christensenellales; family CAG-138; genus CAZRIT01. The sequence continues at coordinate 10,318 of CAZRIT010000060.1, forward strand.
TCCGCGGTTTTCATTGACATTTCCCCCCAATTCCTCTATGATTATTTAATAATGATATACTCTGCGAAAAGGGCTTGACAAATGGAAATCGCCACCCATAATCAGCAAGCAAGCAAGCAAGCAAGCAAGCAAGCAAGCAAGCAAGCAAGCAAGCAATTCCATAATCCTGCCCCTGCCTCGGGTCAAGGCTTTTTCGCCATGATGCCGCTCTGTGTTTTTGCACGGGGCGGTTTTTGTTTTACAAGAATGTGGATGGGGGAAAACGAGCATGAGCATGAAAAAGCGGTTTTTAGCGGCAGTACTGGCGTTGGTCATGGCGTTTGCGCTGCTGCCGACGATGGCCCGGGCGGACGTGGCGTTTTCTCTGGGCACGTTCAATCCAAGCACGCAAAAATACGACCGCGCCACAGGGAGCGGCACGAACATCTATAAGAGCATCGCCATCAACTATTCCCTGAGCATTGAGGGCGGGGAAAGCATTGAGCTGCCAACCGTCAGCGGCTTTACATACGCCGACGCATACAGCAGCGACTATTCCAAGGTTATCAACATGCCGAGCGGAAAAACCGCCGCTCAAATTGCCGCCTATATAAGACAGATCACGTTTAACGGCGGTACGTCCGGGCAGAAGGTGAGCATCTCGCTGGGCCAGGACGAGCTGTCAGACAGAACCTTTTATTGGGACGACAACGGGCACTACTATCAGTATGTGAGCGGACGCTTCTCGTGGCTGGAGGCTTATGACGCTGCAAAGCAGAGGACCTATCAGGGACGACATGGCTATCTTGCCACGGTTATGAGCAAAGAGGAGGATTTGTTTCTAAACAAGCTGTCCGACTCCTTGGGCTGGCTGGGCGGTACGCGGTTTTACAGGAAGAGCTCTTCCGTTTCGAATTCCTACCTGTCGCTTTCATCCACGCTCGCTGCCGATGCATTTGATACCAGCCGTACGGACAGCGGCGTGGATTATTGGTACTGGGCCTGCGGGCCCGAAGCCGGAACAATCTTTTATTCGCCGGGTGTGATTACCAAAGATAACTGCAACTCGATCGATGCCTCGAACGCACAAAGCGATCGTTACTTTAACTGGAACCGCCTTTACGATCCGAAGGACCCGCAGAATTCGCCAGAACCGAATCGAACAGCCGAAATCTGTCTGACAACGCTCTATCTGTCCGGAGGTTTTGGATCCGGATATGCCACAGGGATGGGCTATTCGTGGAACGATTTGACATACAATAAAAACACCTCTGATACTAGCGAGTACGCTTCCCGAGGCTACTTTGTGGAATACGGCGACCGGGAAAACGGGGACAGCGGGCAGACAACGCCCGATGTGTTCTATACCGTTAGCGCGGGCGTTCCCGCCGACCTTCCCAAATGGGCGACCGAAGCCGGGCTGACCGTTGCCACCGCGGAATGGATCGGTCGCGATGCGAACGACGTTCCGCTTTCAACGCCCATTCTCAAGCTGAAAAGTAGCGCTGCGCTTACGCAGACGCTCGCGCTGCCCGCCGGCTCCAATGTCAACCTCAATTTGAATGGAAAAACCTTAACCGCGCCCGGCGGCGCTTCGGCAATCAGCGCGGCGTCCGGGGTGGTCAAGCTGGCAATCAGCGGCGGCGGCAGTATTATCGGCGGCAATGGGACGAGCAGCGCAGCCAACAATGGCACGGGAACTGCGGGCGCTGCGGCCATTAACTTTGGCAGCGCATCCGGCGGCAGCACCGTTACGGTAGGCAGCGGCGTAACCGTCCGGGGCGGCGACGGCGGCGACGCAACGGGCGCCAACTCCAACGGCGGCGCGGGCGGCAACGGAATCTTCGGCAGCAGCGTTACCGTCGTCAACAGCGGCGTGCTGCGCGGCGGTGATGGCGGCGACGGATCGAAAACCGTTGGCAAGGGCGGGCAGCGTGAGTAGTACGAGCGCGGTCAGTACCAGGATCAGTTTCCTTTTCATATTAGTTCCTCCTAGATTGATGTAGCTTGCTCCGATGCAAGCTCATGGACAAAGTCCTCATATTCTTCCTGCGCGGTTTTCGCTTTTTCACGCGCGGTCTTCATCTCGCCGTTTGTTTCACCTCGTTCCACGGCGATCGCCGTCGCCAGCGATAGCGATAAGCTCGCGTCCTGCATCTTCATGGCGAGCTTCGATTCCTTTGCGCGAATAATGGCGCGCTTCT
>CAZRIT010000061.1:0-7596 GCA_964600225.1 uncultured Oscillospiraceae bacterium
GACAAGGATATTTCGTACACCGAGACGCACCAGGTCATCGTCAAAGTGGGCTATGGCCAAAGCGCCGCGGTCGCCGAACGGCTGGAGGAAAACGGCATCATCGTCAACTACCAGGCAACGCCCGACGAGGAGGGCTTCACGGCCTCGGGCGCGCTGAGACTTGGCGTGCAGGAGATGACGCGCTTCGGCTTCGACCACGCGGCGTGGGAAACGCTGGCGGAGCTGATGGCCGACGTCATATTGCGCGGTAAGGACGTGCGCGCGGAGATAACGCAGCTGCGCAGCCGCTACCTGACGCTGGGCTATTGCTTCGACGATGCGCGCATGCATGCGCTGCTGAACGAAACCGCCAACCGCATCGGGCTGTAAGGCCGCGACGTTGTGATGCCGCGTGCAGCGGGAGTGCCCGCTGCGGCGGGATAGATTCTTTGGGCCTATGACTCTCAGCATGACAAGGGAAAAGCGCCCTCGGGATGACAGCGGATTTCCTGTCATTCCGAGCGTTAGCGAGGAATCTTTGTTCCCGTAGGGAACAACGTACTTGTGCCGCCGCGGCGGGGCAGATTCTTCGTCGCTGCGATCCTCAGAATGACAGTGTACAGGCTGCGCTCCTTGGGATGACAGTGCAAAGCCTGCGCTCCTTGAGATGACAATATGAAGTTTTTCTGTTACTCTTTTTTCAAAAAGAGTAAGAAAACCATCCCAAAGCGTAACTCAAACGCCCATGACTGCATGTCATGGGCGTTCTTTTGTAAAGGCACGGCCGCGTTCAGCCGCCCTTTTCCCGATTGCGCGCAAACGAGGACGGGATAAACTGTTCCTCGCGGTATTTGGCCACCACCCGACGGGAGGCCGACACGCCCTCGGCATTTAACAGCTCCGCAATGGCGCGGTCGCTAAGCGGTGATTGCGGGTCCTCGGCACGGATCAAATCCGCAATCCGCGCCTTGACGGCGGCGGCGGACAGCGCGGCGTCGCCGTTGGTTGCGGCAGGCCGCACAAAAAACATGCCCAGCGGGTACGCGCCCCATTTGCAGCGCAGCGTTTTATCCTTGACCGCGCGCGTAATGGTGGACGGGTTGAACGAGAGCGCGTCCGCAACCTCGCGCATGGTCAGCGGCTGCAAGGCTCGATTGCCGCTTGCAAAGAACGCGCTCTGCCGCGCAAGGATGGCCTGCCCGCACTTGAGCAGCGTCTGCCCGCGCCATTGGATGCCGCGCCCGATGCCATAGGCCTTGTTGAGCTGCTCGGTCAGATACGCCCTGTCCTCGGCGCTTGTGGCCTGCGCGCGCAGTTGGCGGGCATAGTCCGCGTCCACCCGATACGGAAACGCCAGCGCGGGGTTGAGGCGCACCGTCAGCGCGCCGCCATCGTCCTCCTCCACGATCAGGTCGGGCGGCGCATAGGGGATATCCTCGGCATTGGCAAAGCCGTTGCCGGGCTTTGGGTTGAGGGAGCGGATCAGCGCCACGGCGTCAAGGATGACATCCCTGTCCACGCCGTACGTCTCGGACAACATGCCGTAGCGCTGCTCGGCCACATCCTTGAGGTGATCGCGCACCAATTGCTCGCACAAGGGCTGCCGCGGCTGCATGCGCTTCAATTGCAGATACAGGCACTCCCTTAAACTCCGCGCGCCCACGCCCGCGGGCTCAAACGCCATGAGGATGTTCAGCGCGCGCTTGGCCGCCTCCTTGGGGATTTGCAGCAGCTCCGCAATCTGCGCGGTACCAAGCGACAGGTAGCCGCGCGCATCGACATTTTCTATCAGGAAGCGGACGTGCGCCCGTTCCCGCGACGGCAGGCGCAGCCCCGCAAGCTGCTCGGACAACGCCTCGAACAGCGTCTTTTCCCTGTGTCGCACGGAGAGCATGTTCTGGTACGCGTCGGCGTCCGCCTCTGTGGCCGACGATGCGCGCGAATAGGAGGAAAAGCGGTGCGCATCCCCTTCGTAACGGACAAACGGGTTCTCCAGCGCCTGCTTGGCCAGGTATTCCTCCAGCTCGGCCGCGCCCATCTGCAATATCTGCAGCGATTGCCTAAGCGACTGCACCAGTATCGGTTTTTGCGATTGTTCCAGCTTCAGTTCCAATGCGTGTTCACCCGTCGTTATGAAAATGTGTTGAAAAGAATCCATCAGCGCGTTTGGTTCGCTCTGTACCGATTGTAACAGTCGGCGCGGCCAGCCGCAAGGGGAACGCGCAAAATTTGGCATGAATCTTGCTTCCTATTCTATTGTGAGGTGATTCCATGCAACAAAAATTACGCAATGATGGTTCTCATGTCTTTACAGCGACGCCGATCAACCAGTATACTTGGGATAGCGGCGCGCGTTTCCATGCGCGCCATGCCTGCCACATCCCACGTTCCACACCACAACATCCTTTTCACACCCACACGGCAGCGCTTGCCGCAATCCCGCAACAGCAAACGATAGGAGGCGACGACCGATGGAACTGATGACGCAAAAACCCGCTGTCGGCATCATCATTGGCGATCCGTCGGGCATCGGCCCCGAAATCGTCATCAAGCTGTTGACGCGTCCGAGCACCTATTCGTTTGCAAGGCACGTGCTGATAGGCAATTACGAGCTGTTTTGCCGTACGGCGCGCAGCATGGATACGGAGCTGTTTTTTACCTGCTGCACGCCCGAAACCATGGCGGAAGCCAACGACGGCACCTGCATCCGGGGCATCCCCGTGGTGGACGTGCCGGGTGATGCAGGGCAGGTCACCGTGGGCCAAATCAGCGCGGAGGCGGGGCGCATCGCGTATGAATCGATCGTGTGCGGGTACAGGCTGCTGCAACAGGGGCTGATCGAGGGCCTCATCATGGGCCCCATCAACAAGCAGGCCCTGGCGGAGTCCGACTGCGGGTTCGATTCCGAGTACGAGGTGTTCGCTGCGCTTGCGGGCGTGGAGGAGGTGCAAAGCGTCGTCAAGGGCGGCTCGCTGTTTCGATCCACGGTCATCGGGCATGTGCCGTTTCGCAAGATTATGGAGATGCTCACCACCAAGCGCATTGTCGATACGGGCGTGGGCCTGAACCTGGTGCTGCAAACCATACTCGACGACGAGCCGCGCCTGTGCGTTGCGGCGCTCAACCCGCACGGCGGCGAGGGCGGCGTGATGGGCGAGGAGGAGCGAGAGATCATTGCGCCCGCCGTCGAGGAGCTGCGGCGGCGCGGCATCGATATGAACGGCCCGTTCCCCAGCGATACCATCTATGCACGCGCAACAAGCAGCGGCTACAACGGCATTGTGTACCTGTATCACGACCAGGGCAACATCGCCATGAAGGCCAAGATGTTTGAAACGACCGCTTTGATCTATACCAACGTGCCCTATCCCGTGCTGTCCACAGGCCACGGCAGCGCCATGGATATTGCGCCGCTGGGCATTGCCAACCCGACCAACCTGTGCTATGTGATGGCCACGCTGACCAATCTGCTTCGCAGACGCGAGGAAAAACTCCTGTACAAGTGACCGACGGAGGGGAGCAAGGATCATGACGCGCAACCCCGAAACCCTGCCCATGCAGCCCGTGTTGGAGCTGTTAAACCAGGCCATCCTGATAACGGATGCGGATGGACAGACCGTGTTTGAAACGGCCTGCTGTCAGCGTCTGTTCGGGCAGTTTGGCGCGGTGCGCGGCCACATTGCAGCTTGCGCCGCGGCAGCGGCGGTCAACGGCGAGGCTTCCTGTCAGGATGCGCGCTTTTCCATTCTGTGCACGGTGATTCCCGATACCGACCCCAAGCGGATACTGGTGCAGGTGCACGATGCATTGGGCAGCGACGCGCAGCAGGCGTTTACGGACAGCGACGACCGCAGCGAGGATTTGAGCGTACGGCTGAGCAAGCTGAAGCTGCGCGATTGCATCGCCAACAGCGTGAGCATGATCCGCGTGTTCGAAAAGGCCAAGCAGGTGGCCAACTACCCCACCACCGTGCTGCTGGTGGGCGAAACGGGCGTCGGCAAGGAGATTGTGGCGTCGTTCATTCACCGCAACAGCCACCGCGCATCCAACTCCTTCATCAAAATCAATTGCAGCGCCATCCCTGAGCAACTGCTCGAAAGCGAGCTGTTCGGCTACGAAAGCGGCGCGTTCACGGGCGCGAAAATCAAGGGCAAGCCGGGCCTGTTTGAGCTGGCCAACGACGGCACGCTGCTGCTGGACGAGATCGGCGATATGCCAATCCCGTTACAGGCAAAGCTTTTGCGGGTATTGCAGGAGAACGAAATCATGCGCCTTGGCGGGCAAAAGAACATCCCGCTCAACGTGCGCGTCATCTCCTCCACGAACCGAAACCTCAAGGAGCTCATGGAAGCAGGCCTGTTCTCGGAGGCGCTGTACTATCGGCTCAACGTTGTGGAGCTCAACATCCCGCCGCTCAGGGAGCGCACGGAGGATATCCTGCCGCTGTCCACGTTCTTTATGAGCCAGTTTTGCGAAAAATACAAGCTGGACAAGGTCTTTTCCCAAGAGATCAAGGAATGCTTCATCCGCTACGACTGGCCCGGTAACGTGCGGGAGCTGCGCAACATGGTGGAAAACATCGTCGTTTCGTCGGAAAGCAACGTCATCGGCCTGGAGGACCTGCCGCAGCGCATGATTATGAACCGCACCGCACCCGTCCAGCAGCCGTCCAAGGCGCCCGACACGGGCGTTGGCCTGCGCGACGCGGTGGAAAGCCTGCAAAAGGACGTCATCCGCCGCGCGCTGGAAAAGCACGGGAGCCTGCGCAAGGCCGCCCAGGCGCTGGATATGGACGCCGCCACGCTGCATCGGCTTGCCAAAAAGCTCGGCATCCCGACGGGATAACCGCAGCCGCACAATTCCATCCCGCCGTCTCAAAAAGCGTTTCAAAAGTAAAACGTTTTTCAAAAATAAAACACTGTTTCCGCCCATCTTACCCCATCGCAACCCTTTTTTTCGATAAAAAATGAAACGCTGCAAGAAAAAACTTATTTTTCGTCTTTCTTTGATCGTTCCACGGATGATCCGACGAATTGCGGGCGCATCGGCCGCGCGCCGCAGACCCAATTCATCAGGTTGGCATACAAATTGCTTAATATCTTACTGCAACACAAAAACGTTCACATGAACAACCACGATTCTCACACAAGACCATCGGATACATCTTCAACAGGAGACCGAACGATTATGATTGACTACCCTGTACTCGGCATCATTCTCGGCGACCACGCAGGCAGCAGCCCCGAACTGGCGGCAAAAACCGTTTTGGCAAGCGCGGGCAACTACGTTCCCGTGTTCATCGGCAACCGCGAGCGGTTCGAGCTTTCGCGCAGCGTGGTGGAGGGCGCGGAGCAGCTCACCGTGCGCCCGCTCAACGGCAGGCCCCAATTTGCGGGCAAGCACACGGTATACTTTGCCGACGTGCCCGCGGGGACGGACTTTACGTTCGGGCAGGTTTCGGCCGACAGCGGTAGATTGATCTACGAATCGATCGTAAAGGCCATCGAGCTGGAGCGCGCGGGCATTGTGGACGGGCTGTCCATGGCCCCCATCACCAAGGCCGCGCTGCATGCGGCGGGCTATGATTTTTCCACCGAGTTTGAAATATTCTCCAAGCTCTATGGCGCAAGCGGCGTGCGCGCCGTCATCAAGTGCGGCGATATCTTCCGTTCCACGGTCATCGGCCACTGCGCGTTCGGCGATATCGTCAAGCGCCTCACCGCCGACGGCATCTTCGATACCGCCGAGGGGCTGATTCAAACCATGCAAAAGTTTGAAGCGCCCGAAAACTGCCACATCGCCGTGGCCGCGCTCAATCCCCACGCGGGCGAAAACGGCCTGTACGGCTCCGAGGAGCAGACGGTCATCCGCCCCGCCATCGATCGGCTTTTGGCCAAGGGCTACAACGTCATCGGCCCGAGTCCCGCCGATACGGTGTTCCTCAAGGCCCTCAACAAGCAGGTGGGCGGCGTGGTGTTCATGTACCACGACCAGGGCAACATCGCCATGAAGAGCGTGTTTTTCGGCGATGGCGTGCTCATCTACAACAACATCCCCGCACACATCGTTTCCGTGGGCCACGGCCCCGCGTTCGGCAAGGCGGGCAAGGGCACGGCCGATCCCAAGAACATGATTTCGAGCATGGAGGTGCTGCTGCAAATCGTCAACAACGACCGCGCCAAACGGGCGGTGGGTTGACGATCATGCACGGCGTCGAGGTGCTGCGCTGCCCCTATCTGGGCATCTATGTCAACAGCTTTGCGGTGCGCGCGGGCGATCTGACCGTGCTGATCGATTCGGGCCTGCAAAACGGCAGGGCGGCGCTCAAGCGGTTTTGCAACGGCGATACGGCCTTATTGTGCACGCACGGGCACTGGGACCACATCGGCAACCACCGCTATCTACAAGCGGGCGGCGCAACCGTGTACGCGCACGCGGCCGACGGCCGATACCTTTCCGATTACGCTTGGCACTGGCGGGTGCTGTTTGAGCAGTTTGCAAACGACTTTGCCCTGCCTGCCACACGCAGGACGACCTTTTTTTCCGAGGTGGGCGAGCCGCTGCGGCCCGACGAATGCCTGTACGACAACTGCCTGTTGACCCTCGGCGGGCAATCGATACAGGTACTCTCCACCCCCGGCCATTCCGATGGCAGCGTATGCTTTCTATTTTGGCAGGAAGGTCTGCTGTTCACGGGGGATTCGCTGATGGGTAACGGTTTCTTCGGCGGCATTCCCCAGTACACAAACCCCGTCTCCTACAAAACCTCCATGGAACGGCTGATGCGGATTGACGCCGAAACCGTTTGCTGCGACCACAACGAACCCATGGACGGCAGGCTTCTTTGCCAAAAGGCCGAACAGAGCATCCTGTGCGCCGAGCGCATCGGCAAGCGCGTCACAGCGTTCGTGCAGGCGTACAGGGGCACGGCCGAAACCCTGCTTGGCGACGCAGCAAAGGATGTGTGCCAAGCGGAGGGCAAAAACGTGGGCGGCGGCGCGTGCGTCACGGTGCTGGCACACCTTCGCACGCTATCCGAGGAATATCCCGTTGCCAAAGCATGCGTCAACCGCCATCTCGCCCCGTAACCATCCCGTCCGTTCAGGGCGGCACGCAGCCGCCCGGCAAAAACAGCTTGAAAGATTGCCAAATCTCAATGGCAATACGTTAAAAAATGAGCGATAGCTCGATAAACAGAAGGAGGAAGAACATGAAAAAGATCCTGTGTACCTTGATCTGCCTGATGATGGTAGCTGCTGCCTTCGCAGGTTGCGCAAAGACAGAGGCGCCCGCAGCCGCACCTGCAGCCGCGCCCGCCGCCCCCGCAGACGCACCCGCCGACAAGCCGGCCGAAAAACCCGCAACCGTCACCATGAAGTTTGCGGGCACCACCACCGCCGATCCCGCCCTGGGCGAGTATCAGGCAATGCTGATGTTTGAAGAACTGGTCGAAAAGTATTCCGAAGGCACGGTGCAGGTGGAAGTCTATCCCGCCAGCCAGCTCGGCGGCTCCGTGGAATTCACCGAGGCCGTGGCGCTCGGCGAAGTGGAAGCCTGCATGGTCGGTTTCGACGGCATCGGCAATTTCGTGATGAACACCGGCCACAACAACAATCT
>CAZRIT010000061.1:7606-12296 GCA_964600225.1 uncultured Oscillospiraceae bacterium
TCAGCACGGAGGCGGCATCGGCAACCTCCAGCCCAACATGTACGCGCTGTGCATGCCGTACCTGTACAGCGGCAACGATGAAATGCGCGCCGTCATCGAAGGCGATACTGACGCACGCAAGGCCATCGACAAGTCGCTCTCCGAAGTCAACATGAAGATCGCGGGCATCATGTACCGTCCGTTCCGCGTCATGGCCAACAACGTCCGCTCCGTCAAATCCCCCGCGGACCTGAAGGGCATCGCCGTACGCAGCCCATCCAGCGCCGCCAACGTGGCCATCATCGAAGCGCTGGGCGCATCCCCCACGACGATTGCCTGGGCCGAGGTGTTCACCTCCATGCAGCAGGGCGCTTGCGACGGCGTTGAGAACGCCATCACCGAGCTCAACTCCATCAACCTGCAGGAAGCCACCAAGTACGTTTCCGAGACCAACCACATGGCCGCCGGCATCCCCATCCTCGTAGGCGAAAAGTGGTTCAACGGCCTGGCCGCCAGCCAGCAGGAAGCCATCCTTAAGGCGGGTGCGGAGACCACCGAATGGCGCGCCAACGGCGTAAAGGAAGAGGAAGCCGCCGCGTGGAAAGCGTTCTCCGATGCGGGCGCAGAGTGCCTGCGCATTGCGGACATCGACTTTGCCGCCTTCCAGGATGCCTGCGAGGACGTGTACAAGAAGTTCGTGGCCGAAGGCTACTTCACCGAGGAATTCTTTAACTCCCTCAAAGCAAAATAAGCAACCGCTTGGCGGAGATCTTCCGCCGACAACGACCACACGAATCAATCGGTGCGCGGAGGATGGCAATGCCCATCCTCCGCCCCGAACGATCAGACAGGAGGTGTCCGCATGGAACTGATAGAGAAAATCGATAAGGTCTGGGACGTGATCGCTTCCATTGCCAGAAAGATTGCCGCGGTTTTGCTGCTGGTGATGATCTTTGTGGTTTCCATACAGGTGATCGGCCGCCTGGCAAGGTTTACCATCCCGTGGACGGAGGAGGTCGGCACCTATTCGCTGATTTGGATGGTATTCATCGGCAGCGTGGCCGTGCTGATTAAGAACGAACATTTGACCGTGGACCTGTTCCTGCTGCGCTATACCCCCAAAATGCGCCGCACGGTGACGGTGTTCATCGATCTGTTTATACTTGCGTTTTGCGTGGTTTTGTTTATCTTCGGCGTCAAGCTGTGCATGAGCCCCATCGTCATCAACGGCCGTACGCCCGCGCTGGCCGTTTCCCGCCTGGTCATCTATTTGAGCATGCCCATTGCCATGGGCTTTAGCTCGCTGTTTTCCGTATACGCCGTGATCCGCTCGGTCTATGACCTTGCCTCGGGCGGCAAGCTCAGGCCCATCAAAGAAAATCCGCTGGAGGTGATCAAGCCATGATCGGCGCCGTCATGTTTGTTCTGCTGCTGGTGTTCATGTTCATCGGCGTGCCCATCGCCTTCTCCATGGGCGGCTCCGCCACGCTGATGCTTCTGCTCAACCAGACCGCGTCGCCTGTAACCATTGCGCAAAAGGCGGTCAACAGCCTGGATTCCTTCACCATCATGGCAATTCCGTTCTTCATGTCCGCGGCGTTTATCATGAGCGGTACGGACGTCGGCTCCAAAATATTCAAGTTTTCCAGCACGCTGGTGCGGCATCTGCGCGGCGGCATGGCGCACGTCAACGTGCTTTGCAGCATGATTATGGCAGGCATGTCGGGCTCTGCTGTATCCGACGTGACGGGCATCGGCCGCATGGAGATTCAGGCCATGGAAAAGGAGGGGTACGACAAGGACTTTTCCGCGGCGGTCACCGCCGCCTCCTCCACCATTGCGCCCATCATACCGCCCAGCACCTCCGCGGTGCTCTACGGCTCCATCACGGGCGTGTCCATCGGCAAGCTGCTTATCGGCGGCCTCATCCCCGGGATTCTGATGGGGCTGATGATGATGATCATCTGCTACGTCATCTCCAAAAAGCGCAGCTACCCGCTCACCCCCAAAGCGACGTGGAAAGAGCGCTGGCTGACCTTTAAGGACAGCTTTGCCGCGCTGATGATGCCTGTTATCCTCGTCGGCGGCATTCTCTCGGGCATATTCACGCCCACCGAGGGCGCCTGCGTAGCGACGGTGTACTCCATACTGATCGGCTTTTTCGTGTACAAAAAGCTCAACTTCAAAAAGCTGTTCAAGATTTTGCAGGACGTATCCGTCTTTGCCGCCTCAACGCTGTTTGTCATGGGCATGGCGGCCATCTTCGGCCTTGTGCTGACGCACAACCAGATTCCCACCAAGCTGTGCGCCTTCTTTGTGGGGCTTTCGAGCAACAAGTACGTCGTGCTGTTCTTTATCAACGTGCTGCTGCTGATCCTCGGCATGCTCATGGAGGGCAACGCCATCTATATGATTCTTGGCCCCATCCTCGGCATGCTCGCCGTGCAGCTTGGGTGCGATCCCGTGCACTTTGGCGTCATGGTCATATTCAACCTGACCCTCGGCCTCATCACCCCGCCCGTCGGCCTGTGCCTGTTTTTGACGCAAAAGGTGGCGGGGATTACATCGGGACAGATGATTAAATCCATCATGCCCTTTGTGATCATGATGATTATCTGCCTGATGATCATCACCTATTTCCCGCCGATTGTCACCTTCCTGCCCAACTTCCTGATGCGATAGGAGGAGGAAGCCGTGTTTGATTACAGCAACAAGGTTGTCGCCGTTACAGGCGCGTCCAGCGGCATCGGCAAGGCCGTGGCCAAAGCGTTTTTCGATGCGGGCGCGAGGCTTGCCCTGTGCAGCCGCTCGCGTGAGCGCGTGCGGCAGGCCGTGAGCGAATTTGCCGACCCCGACGATGCGCGCATTTGCACCGTCGCCGCCGATACGAGCATCGTTTCCGATATCCGCGCGTTTCGCGACGCTACGGTAGAGGCCTTCGGTCAAATCGACGTGTGGGTCAACAACGCGGGCATCGAGCACCCGCTGCCGACGGTGGACATGACGGAGGACATCTTTGACGCCGTAGTGCACACCAACTTTCGCGGCTACTACTTTGGGTGCGCGTTTGCCGCGCAGGATATGCTGCGCCGCCATGCGGCGGGCGCCATCGTCAATATCGGCTCGGTCAACGCCGTCACGGTGGTAGTCGGCCAGGCGGTGTACGCGGGCACGAAGGCCGCCATCTCGCAAATGACCAAGAGCTTTGCGCGCGAATGGGGGCGCGACGGCATCCGCGTCAACTGCGTGGCCCCGGGCAGCATCCCCACCAAGATCAACGAGGCCAAGTACCGCGATCCCGCCGCGCACAACGCCATGTGCCAAAAAATCCCCATGGGCCGCCGCGGCGAATGCGCGGAGGTGGCCGATGCCGTGCTCTACCTTGCCTCCGACGAGGCGTCGTACGTCACAGGCCAAACGCTGTTTGTGGACGGCGGCCTGACGCTGGTGCACGGATAAATCAATCAACTGATCAATCGATCATAGGAGGAAACAAACAATATGGGACAACAAATCGGGTTCATCGGCCTTGGCATCATGGGCAAGCCCATGGCCAAAAATCTCCTAAAGGCAGGGTATGACCTGCTGGCCTACGACGTGGTGGAGGCCTCGCTTCGGGAAATCGAAGCCGCGGGCGCAACGGCCGCCAAATCAGTGGCTGAGGTAGCCAAAAACTGCCGCATCATCGTCACCATGCTCCCCAACTCCCCGCACGTCAAAAGCGTCGTGCTGGAGGAGGGCGGCATCATCGAGCATGCCGCGGCGGGCACGCTTGTGGTGGATATGAGCTCCATCGCCCCCGCCGCCTCCAAGGAGATGTACGCGGCGCTGAAGGAGAAGGGCATCCGCATGATCGACGCGCCCGTATCGGGCGGCCAGCCCAAGGCCATCGACGGCACGCTTGCCATCATGGTCGGCGGTGACGAGCAGGATTTCAAGGAAGCGCTGCCCCTGTTTGAAGTGATGGGCGCAAGCTATACGCACATTGGCGATATTGGTAGCGGCAACACCTGCAAGCTGTCCAACCAGGTCATCGTGGCGCTCAACATCGCGGCGCTGGCGGAGGGCCTGATGCTGGCCAAGAAGGCGGGCACCGACCCCGCGCGCGTGTTTGAGGGCATCAAGGCGGGGCTCGCGGGCTCCACCGTGATGAACGCCAAGGCGCCCATGATGCTGGCGGATTCGTACGAGCCGGGCTTCCGCATTGAGCTGCACATCAAGGATCTGAAAAATGCCATAGCCACGGGCGAAACGTTCGACGCGCCGCTGCCCATGACCGAGGATATCCTCAAGGTGCTGGAGGCGCTGGCGGCGGATGGCAACGGCAAGTGCGATCACAGCGCCATCGCCAAGCATTACGAAGCGCTGGCGGGCGTTCTGTTTTCCGATAAATAAGCGGAAGGAGGAGCAGGGACTATGAAAAAAGTAAAGGTTGGCGTAGCGGGCTACGGCACCATCGGCCAGCGGCTGGCGGACGGCGTTGCCATGCAGGGCGATATGGAGCTGGTTGGCGTGGCGGATCTTGCCCCCACGCTGCCCATCCGCGCATTGAAGGAAAAGGGCATGCCCTACGACCTGTATCTGGTGGATGGCGCGGACAGGAGCAAATTTGATGCGCTCAACATCCCCGTCGCGGGCACGTTTGCGGATTTATTAGGCAAGGTGGATATCATGCTCGACAGCAGCCCGGGCGGCGTGGGCGCCAGGAACA
>CAZRIT010000062.1:0-11724 GCA_964600225.1 uncultured Oscillospiraceae bacterium
CTGTTTTGCCATAATCGCGGCGATGGCGCCCGCGAAATTCGCGTGGCCCGCCTGATAGCGTTTGGTCCAGGCGCCCGTGGCCTTCCATTCTCTGAGACCCGATGACTGGCTTCCTGCAATGCCGAGCGCGTTCACCATTTGAACGGAGGTCAGCTTGAGCAGCTTGCCCGCGGCAACGGCGGAGCCGAACACGCCGCAGGTGCCCGTCGGATGGAACCCTTGATAATAGGCGTCGCCCAGGAACGCTTCTCCAACCCGAATCGCGACCTCGCAGCCCGCGCAAACAGCGGCTATGACCTCTTCCCCGCTCGCTCCGACATATTCGGCAACCGCAAGCGCCGTGGGAACGACCTCGATACCCGGATGCTGCGTGCCCACGCGGTGATCATCGTCCAGCTCCAGGGAATGGCCGACCGTGGCGTTCGTCATGGCCGCGTTTACAAAGGAGGTTTTAAAACCAAAGCCAATCACCGTGCTCTGCGGCTCTCCGCCGAGGAGTTTTGCCACTTGGACAATTTCCCTGCTTGATTCTTCCCTGCCACCGCCGAGCATGCAGCCAACGTTATCCAGAATGAAGCGCTTGGTCATATGCCGCAATGCGGGAGACATGGTGTCGTAAGTCAAATTCAACGCAAATTTGCTTACCACTTCTGCTACGGTTTGCTTTTCCTGTGTGCCCATTAAAATGTGCTCCTTTCGTGTTTGGGGATTATCTTTTTCGATTGTTCCGTATAGCGGAATGACGTTCCACAATTTGGTTATAAATAAATCGTTTTGCCCTTACCAGGATGTTGCAATGCCGTAAAAAACGGTTGAATCACGGGCATCATGCCTGGCCGACTCGGCACAGGGTACTATTTCAATCCAAAGCGTTTAGACACGCGGCCTGCTGCTTCCAGCAGCTTGGATGTGTACTCCTTTACATGTTCCTCATCAAACATGGTTTCCGGCCCCGAAACTGCCATCACGGCGACAAGCTCCTTCTCACCGTTCATAATCGGCGCGGCAACGGATGCGGTGTATCGCTCCCGCTCGGCTCGGGTAAAGGCATAGCCCTTCCTTCTCACATCTTCGATGTTTCTGCGCAGCTCCTCCTTGGAAGTCACCGTGTTATCCGTAAAGGGTTCCATCTCGACCCCTTTTAAATATGTTTCCAGATCCTTGTCATTCAGGCTGGCCAGAATGACAAGCCCGCTCGCGCCGCAATACAGCGGCAGCGAATTCCCCACCTGCGAATAGCGGCTGACATACCGCGGCCCCTGCACCTGCTCGATGCAGATTCTGCGATCCTGCGCACGCACATACATATTGACCGTTTGCTCGCATTCAGCGGAGACCCGTCTGGCTTCGGGGAGCGCAATGCGCGCAATATCCGTATAATTCTCTCTGGCAATATCCCCCAGCTTGATCAACACATAACCCAGATGATACTTGCCGTCTTCCTGCTCCTGCTCGATCAAGCCATGGCTCTCAAGCGTCTGAAGCAGCCTGTGAATGGTGCTTTTGGGCAACTGCACGCGTTCGCTTATTTCGCCCAAGCTCAGTTGGTTTTCCTGCTTGGTAAAGCTCAACAGAATATCGCATGCCCGTTCAACCGACCGAACTTCGCTGTGTTTATCCGTTTTTGCCTTATCGTTCCGCTCCATGAAACACCGTTCCGTTATTTTTGTTTTTATATTAGCATATGCTTTTTTTGTATGTCAATACATAGATGAACAAGAGTTTTTATAAAGAATTTGCCCGAATACGAAACAAGCGCGTTGGGAGCCGCCATCGAATCTCCTTCTCCGATGGCAGCGCGGGGGCCGCACGGCAATGCCGCGCGGCCCTATCCGATGGTATTTCATTGTGCTTTTTCGACGGCGCGCCCCTACCTTGCCGATTGCTTCAGCGCCTCCCCGATGGCCCTGGCAAACTGATCCGCGCACGAGGTGTCGCGGTAGCCGCAGGTGTTGCCGACAAACAGCTCCGCCACCTTTTTGGCATCCATGCCCTCCGTCAGCATGCCAATGGCCTTGAGGTTGCCGTTGCAGCCGCCCGCAAAGCGGACGTCGTGGAGCTTTCCGTCGATGATTTCAAACGTGATCTGTTGGGAGCACACGCCCCGAGGCCGAAAATTGTACCGCATAAACCGTTTCTTTTCCTTTTGTTATATATGACGCATCCTTCGAAAGCGTGCCGCAATCGGCCGCTCCACCAGATACGTTGCCAGCACCGCCGCGCCGAACGCGGCGGCCAGGCAGATGACTGTATACGCTATTTGCCATGCCGTATCGCCCGTAAAGTTCGGCGGCGTATCGCCCGACCAGAAGGGGATGCGCCACTCCTTGAGCTTGACGAACAGCCATTGGTGCCAAATGTACAGGTTGTACGAGATGGCCGCCAGAAAGCGCATGACGGCGTTGCCGAGCACGGCCCGATACCACCTTGCCGACAGCGCGGACGACAGCACGAACACTGCAAATACCATCGACATGGAAAAGCGGTTCTTGGCCTGCCATACCTGCACGGGGTTGACGTACGGCGCGCGCCTGAGCATGCGCATCATCATCACCAGGCACAGCACCACCACCGCGCCCGAAAGCCACGACAGCCACGCCCCGCGCTTGATGCGGTTGCCGAGTAAAACAAACGCGTACGCGGCCAGCATGCCGTTGGCAAACACCGCAAAGAAACCGGGAAGCTGATTGAGCGTCACGCGCAAGCCCTCCGTATCGGGCAATGCAAACAGCCACAGGTAGCACATGGAAACCGACACCATGCCAAGATACGTCCAAATCGGCTTTTTGCGAAAGCAAAGCGCCAGCACAGGAAATATCAGGTAGAACTGCATCTCAATGGCCGCCGTCCAAAGCACGCCGTTGATCTTGCTGCCCAGCAGCACGGCAGGGAAAAACGTCTGCGTGAACGTGACCGTGGACAATAGATCCCGCCACATCTCCACGCCGTTGACATACCCCCCCGTCGGCAGCGATACGGCAAAAAAGATGAGAAACACGCTGAGCATGTACGACGGCACAATGCGCACCAGCCGCTTTTTGTAAAACGTACGCCAATCGGGCGCGCGCTCCCCTTCCACCATGGCGCGCGCATGCGGCAAAAACAGGCAAAAGGCCGAGATCAACAGCAGCATGTCCACAAACAGGTACCCTGCCCGCGGCAAAAACTCCAGGTTGATCTCGCCCTTCATCCCCAACTGTTCCAAAAACGGAAGCGATACCGTGGGCCTGAGCCAGCTCTGCTGCCAAAGGTGAAACCACACCACCATCAGCACCGACAGCGCGCGGATGCCATCCAGCACATCGACATGATGCGTATCGATTCGGTTGGAAGCGACTCGGTTTTCCATGCGCTCAGTATATCACAGCCGACGGGGTTGGTGCTTACTTTTTCTCCGTCTCGTTCTGCTCGTCAAAATCGAAAGCGGAAACGGGCAGGATGTGCCCCGTCTGCTTGGGCGAAGCGCTGCTCTGCTGCGCAGCGCCGTACTGCGCGCCCTTAACCGTCATCTTTTTGGATACGACCAGCATCACGATGATCCCCGTCATGCACAGCGCCAGGAACACCAGCGACAGCACGCTGAACACCTGCGGCGTCAAAAAGTCAAACGAACCCAGGTCGTGCTTTTGAGTCCAGCCAAACACCGCTTCCGTCGTTTCGGTGGCGGCGGTAATCTCCCCGTAGGAATAGAAATAGCTGCTCAGGCACGACACGGCGCCGTTGAGCGTCATCAGTACGCCCAGTATGGTGTAGATCAGGCGCATGGTTTTTTGATACTTTTCCTCCATGCCCTTTTTGACGTTGCCCGTGGAGTACAGGCGGCCCTTGCCGCGAATACCCCCGATCAACACATAAACGCCGATGCCCAGCATCAGTACATCGAACAGCGAAATCGAACTCATCTTGGTTTCTCCTTACAGTTTTTTCAGCTTCGGGCCGTTCTTGGTATCCTCCACGGCATAGCCCAGTTCCTTCAATTGATCGCGCAGCAGGTCGGCCTTTTGGAAATCCCTGGCCTTCCTGGCGGCCTGCCGCTGCTCCAGCATGTCCAGCGCCTCGGCGGGGAACGCCTCCTCGCTTGCGTGCTGCAACAGCCCCAGCACGTTGGTCAGTTCGTCAAACAGCGCCGCGCACGCATCGACGGCAGCCTTGCCGCGCGGGAGGCTGACAAACGTATTGGCCGCGCGTGCAAACTCAAACAATACCCCCAGCGCATCGGCGGTGTTGAGGTCGTCGTCCATGGCGGCCTTGAAGCGCGCGCGCGTATTGTCCAGCTCGGCCAGAAAATCCGTATCCTCTTTCGTCATGCTGTCGGTCGTTACAGCCGCGGCCACGCGTTCCCGCGCGGTGCGAAGCCTGTTAAGCCCTGCCTCCGCCTGCTGGATCAGCTCGCGCGAGAAGTTGACGGGGTTGCGGTAGTGGACGCTGAGCATGAACATGCGCACGGCCTCCAGGTCAAACTCCGCCGCAATCTCGCGCACGGTAAAGAAGTTGCCCAGCGACTTGCTCATCTTTTGGTTATCGACGTTGATGTAGCCGTTGTGCATCCAGTAATGCGCAAAGGGCTTGCCTGTGGCGGCCTCGGACTGCGCAATCTCGTTTTCGTGGTGCGGGAAGATCAAATCCTGCCCGCCCGCGTGGATATCGAACGATTCGCCCAGTATCGACATGCTCATGGCCGAGCACTCGATGTGCCAGCCGGGGCGACCCTTGCCCCAGGGAGAATCCCAGCTCGGCTCGCCCGGCTTTTCGGCCTTCCACAGCGCAAAGTCGAGCGGATCGCGCTTCTTTTCATCGGTCTCCACGCGCGCGCCGTTCTCCAAATCGTCGATGTTCTGGCCCGAAAGCTTCCCGTAGCCGGGGAAGCTGCGCACCGAAAAGTACACGTCGCCGTCATCGGTGGCGTAGGCATGGCCCTTTTCGACCAGCGACTGCACCAACGCGATGATTTCATCGATATGCTCGGTTGCGCGCGGGTTGACGCTGGCGCGCTGCACGCCCAGCGCGTCGGCGTCGGTATAGTACTCGGCAATGAACCGCTCGCCCAGTTCCTTGACGGTGACGCCCTCCTCGTTGGCGCGGCGGATCATCTTGTCGTCGATATCGGTGAAGTTTTGCACAAACGTCACCTGATACCCGCAGTACTCCAGATAGCGCCGCATCGTATCGAACACGATGAACGGCCTGGCGTTTCCGATATGGAAATAATTGTATACCGTTGGCCCGCAGGCGTACATGGAGATGCGCCCGGGTATTTGCGGTACGAGCTCCTCTTTCCTTCTGGTCATGGTGTTGTAAACTTGCATACTCTGCCTCCGTATTTAAAAGATGATTATATCACGCGCGGTTCCCGTTTTCCAGCTTTTCGAGGCGTTTGTTCAGTTCGTTGATCTGCTGCTGCACGGGATCGGGCAGATTGAGCTGATCCAGATCCACGCCCGCCTCGCCGCTGCATGTCTCGCCCAGCGGGCAATCGTCTTTGCTCTTGCAATCGCACTGTTCGTTACACGGCAGCGTACAGCCATTTTGGCGCACGATATGCCCCGGCACGCCCACCACCGTGGCAAAGCGCGGCACATCGGACAACACCACCGCGCCCGCGCCGATTTTGGCGTGATCGCCGATATGGAGCGGGCCCAGCACCGCAGCGCCCGCGCAGATGGTCACATGGTTGCCCACCGTGGGGTGACGCTTGCCCGTCTCCTTGCCCGTACCGCCGAGGATGGCGCCCTGATACAGGGTGACGTCGTCGCCGATGACCGTGGTTTCGCCGATGACCACGCCCGTGCCGTGATCGATAAACAGCCGCTGACCGATCGTGGCGGCGGGGTGGATATCCACGCCCGTACGGAAATGGCAGCGCGACGAAATCAGTCTCGCCCAGAACCGAAAGCCCTTTTGATACAGCCTGTGCGCACGGCGATACATCCGCACCGCGCGGTAGCCGGGATAACAAAACAGCACCTCCAGCCAGTTGCGGCAGGCCGGATCGCGCATCAATACGCAGCGAATATCATCCCGTAACGTTTGAAACATGGTCGTTCCCTCCAAAAAAACAATACACATTCATCCTATTATATAAAGACGAATGTGCTTCGCGGTTCCACTTTACTTGGGGCATGGCACGCCCCCGCTCATGCCGTGCCGAAGCGCGGCGGGCTTTAACGCAGCCGTACGGTTTTCGATACTCGACCATTTCGCTTTGTCGAAAACGGCTATGGGAGGCACTTGATCCAACCCTGCCCGCGTCGGCTTGCAGCCGATGACCAACGCTCTCTAAAGGGCTTTGGCTTTGGACTACTCTTTCCCAATCGGAGCCTTTTGCTTATTGCCGTCACTATACAGGATATGCCTTTGGCTTGTCAAGCGTCACCGACGGCTGTTTTGCGGGCGGGTATGGACAAAAAACGGTTTTCGGCATACACTAGCATACGAAATATCGGTTCTTCTGCGGCATGCGCCGCGGTGAACACGAACGAGGTCAACCATGGAAAACAAACGCATTGTCTTTACGGGCGGCGGCACGGCGGGGCACGTTACGCCCAACATCGCCCTGATCGAAAAGCTGCTCAGCGAGGGCTGGGACGTGCACTATATCGGCACCCGCAACGGCATGGAGCGGGAGCTGATCGAAAAGATCGAGGGCGTCAAGTACCACGTCATCTCGTCTGGGAAGCTCAGGCGCTATCATTCCTGGCAAAACTTTACCGATCTGTTCCGCGTGCTCAAGGGCGTCGGCCAGTCCAGAAAGCTGCTGCGCGAGCTGAACCCCGACGTGGTGTTCAGCAAGGGCGGCTTCGTATCGGTTCCCGTGGTGGTGGCCTCCGGCAAAACGCCCGTCGTCGCACACGAGAGCGATTTTACGCCCGGCCTTTCCAACCGCCTTGCGGAGCGCTTTACCAACCACATCTGCGTCACCTTTGAGGATACGCTCCAACGCGTTTCGGCGCAAAAGGGCGTATTTACGGGCACACCGATCCGCCCCGCGCTGTATGCGGGCGACCGTGCGCGCGCACTGCAATTTACGGGGCTTTCGGGCGCCAAGCCCATCCTGCTGGCCATGGGCGGCAGCCTCGGCGCGCAGCGGCTCAACGAGCTACTCAGAGAAGCGCTGCCGACGCTTTTGCAAAAGTACGATATCGTGCACCTGTGCGGGCGCGGCAAGGCCGATGCGTCCATCCGCCGCGACGGCTATGTGCAGTACGAATACATCGACCGCGAGATGTCGGACCTGCTGACGCTGGCCGACGTGGTGCTTTCACGCGCGGGCGCCAACGCGGTGTTTGAGCTGCTGGCGCTGCACAAGCCCGCCGTGCTCATCCCACTGCCCAAATCCTCCAGCCGCGGCGACCAGATACTCAACGCACGGTATTTTGAAAAGAAGGGCTATGCCGTCATGCTCGATCAGGATGACGCCACGGCCGAATCGCTGTGCCAAAAAATCGACGAACTGTACAAAAACCGCGAAACGTACATCCAAAACATGTCCTGCGATACCTGTGCCGACGGCACGGATACCATCCTCAACATCATCAAGGAAGCGGCAAAACGATGACCGATACTGCTGCCGACGCGCGCGACGCGCTGCGCGCCGATACCGCCGCGGCCACGCTTTCAGCCTGGACGGCGGAAGCCAAAACGAAGGCGGGGCGCGAGCGCCTGGACGCCTTGCTCGGAGACCGCGCAGCGCTTTTGTCCGCGCTCGACGCCGCCGATCCCAAGGTGCGCAAAAATGCCGCACGGCTCATCGGCGCGCTGCAGCACGCCCCCGACGCCGCGGCGCTTACGGCGGCTTTGGAGCGGGAGGAAACGCTGTTTGTCATACCGTCTCTGATACTGGCGCTGGGCCATGTCGGCGGGGACGCGGGTAAACGAACGCTCATGGCTTATGAGCCGCCCGTGCCCGCCGATGAAACGCAGGTGAAGCACTGCGGTGAGATTGCCGAGGCATTGAAAAAAGCCCGCGCCGCCATGCAGGCGGGCGCGCCGCTGCCCGCCTTTGCGCTTTCCGCGCCGCACGACGCACTGCTGGTTGCGCCCGACGGTTTTTCGGATATGCTGTGCAGGGAACTTGCGGAACTGCAAATCCCGCACACGCCAGCGCCGACGGGCGCCATGGTGCATACCCAAGCGCTGCAGCCGCTGTTTCGGGCGCGCTGTTTTACGGAACTTCTGCTGCCCGTTGCACTTGATCTGCCGTTTGCGGCCGAGGCCGTGGCAACCGCCGCCGGGCCGCTGCTCAACGTCCCCTACCGCATCGAGCTCATCGGCTATGCGGGCAACCGTGCCGCGTGGATTCGCGCGCTGGCCGACGCCTGCGGCGGCGGGGACAACCCATCGGCGTATGCGGCGGAGCTGCGCGTGGTTTGCCGCGGGGCGCTGTGCGACGTGTTTGTAAAGCCCATGCTACCCGATACGAGGTTCGATTACCGAAAGCGCGCTTTGGCCGCCTCCGTCAAGCCCGCGACGGCCGCGTGCATCGTCAAGCTTGCGCAAACGCTCTGCGCCGAACGGCCGAGCGTGCTGGACCCGTTCTGCGGTTCGGGCACGCTGCTGTTTGAGGCGGAAAAGCGGCTCTCGCCACGGGCGCTGTTGGGCGTGGACATCGCCTCCGACGCCATCGCCGCCGCACGCGGCAACGCGGACGCCGCGCACATGCGCGCCAAATTCATCCAAAAGGACATCCTACGCTTCACCGCGCGCGAGCCCTTCGACCTGATTGTCAGCAATATGCCGTTTGGCAACCGCGTGGGCACGCACGAAAACAACGAAACGCTCTACCGCGGCTTTGCGCGCATGCTGCCAACGCTGTTGACGGACAACGGCTGCGCGGTGCTGTACACCATGGAATATCGGCTGCTCAACGCCACGCTGAAAAACGCCCCGCATATATCGACGGTAACTATGCGCCGCACGGAAGCGGGTGGGTTGCTGCCCTGGGTGTTTGTGGTCAGGAAAAAAGCGTAGCTTTGCATGCGCTGCGGTAAACGGGAACGTTGTCCCTGCGGGACAAAGATTCCTCGCTATCGCTCGGAATGACAAAACGAATGGTCATTCCGAGGAGTGCAACCCACGCCACTGTCATTCTGAGGAGCGCACGGACAAAGATTCCTCGCTATCGCTCGGAATGACAAAACGAACTGTCATTCGGAGGAGCGCAACCCACTCCACTGTTATTCTGAGGAACGCAACGACGAAGAATCTTTCCCGCCGCAGCGGCACAGATGCGTCGTCTGCGCAGGGAACCGTTTTCACAGCCCTTACAGCCGTGCAATCACCTTCCGCACGGGCGGGATGCACGCCACCGCGGCGCACACGATCGTGTCCACGCTCAAATACCCGCCGTTGTACATCAGCGAGTACACCCATGCATTGACGCCCTCGGGCGCATACGCGCCAAAGAACACCGCGCCCGATACGATGTGGCACGCCATGCGCAGCAATCCGCCGATGACGATGCCCGCGGGCAGCCGCCACGCCTTGCCGCCGTCCGCTTCGGTACGGCTGCGCGTGACGCCCGAAAGCCCCAGCAGCATAAACGCCAGCGGATAATCAAGTATCAGTTGCAGCGGGTGCACGATTTCGGGCTTTTGCAACAGTTGCAGCAGCCCGTACGCAAGCCCCGCCAGCAGGCCCTTCGGCACGCCGAAGCGGTAGGCGTACGCCATCAGCGGCAGCATCGAGCACAACGTAACCGAGCCGCCCATGGGCATGGAGAACAGCTTGACGTAGCTGAGCGCAAACGACAGCGCAAGGCACAGCGCGCCATAGACGAGGGATTTGGTGTTCATGGAGTTTTTGGTTTCGGTCATAAAAAACAGCCTCCTTTCATCATAGGAAGCTATAACGGGAAAATCGTTATTGCATCACTTTCCTACGATGGCATGACCCAACAGGTTCCAAGGGTACTTCTCAGCCCGACAGTCCGTCGGACGCCCCCGTGACGACATGATTCTATCACGCGGTAGCGGCTTCGTCAAGCGCCTCGTCTTGACAAACCCGGCTTCGGGGCATACGATTACAGTAATACACGAATCGGAGCAGCACATCATGCGACTGGACAAGTTTCTCAAGGTTTCCCGCATCATCAAACGCCGTACCGTTGCCAATGAGGCGGCCTCCATGGGGCGCATCAGCATCAACGGCCGTCAGGCCAAGCCCTCCGCAGAGGTCAAGGTTGGCGACACGCTGGATATCCTCATGGGCGGCCGACACCTGTTGTTTCGGGTGGAGGACGTGCGCGAGGTCGTCCGCAAGGACGATGCATCCGCCATGTACACGGTGTTGTCGGAGGGACGGTAGCATATGCGTATCATAGGCATTCTGCTGTGCGCGGGGAGCGCCGCGCGCATGGGCTTTGATAAGCTCACCACGCCCATCATGGGGCGTACGGCCATCGAGCGCAGCGCCGACGCGCTGCTGGCGGGCGGTGTGACGGAGCTGGTGCTGACGGTCAACGACGGCACGCGCGCGTATGTCGAAACGCTTTCCTTCCCCGTGCCGCACAAGGTGGTCACGGGCGGCGACACGCGGCAGATGTCGGTCTATCACGCGCTGCTTGCGGCCGATGGCGACATCGCCGTCATTCACGACGCCGCGCGCGCGTTCGTCACGCCCGAAACCGTGCGCCTGTGCATCGAAAGCGCCATCAGCCACGGCAGCGGCATTGCGGCCATCAAGGCGGTGGACACGGCCTTTTTGATGGATGGCGACGAGCTGACCCCCGTTCCGCGTGAGCACCTGTACCTGATGCAGACGCCGCAGTGCTTCCGCTATGCCGATATCCGTTCGGCCTATGCGTTGTTGACCGCGCCTGCCACGGACGATTGCACGCTGTATGTGCGCGCGGGCTTTCAGCCAACGTTCGTGCCCGCCTCCGCGGCCAACTTCAAGCTCACCACGCCCGCCGACTGGGCGCGCGCGGAGCGCATGCTTTCCCAAAGCGCCCGCTACGGCACGGGCTACGATACGCACCGCCTTGTCGAAGGGAGAAAGCTCATCCTCGGCGGCGTGGATATCCCATACGAAAAGGGTTTGCTGGGCCATTCCGATGCGGATGTGCTTGTCCACGCCGTCATGGACGCGCTGCTGGGCGCCGCGGCGCTGGGCGATATCGGCAAGCATTTTCCCGATACCGATTTGCAGTACAAGGGCGCCGACAGCCTGGCTTTGATGCGCCGTGTCGGCATACTGCTTGCCGAACACGGGTATCGCATCGTCAACGTGGACGCCACGGTCATTGCAGAGCGTCCCAAGCTTTCGCCGCACATGCCTGCCATGCGCCAAAACATGGCTGATGCGCTCAACGTCCCCGTTGCAACCGTCTCCGTCAAGGCCACCACCACCGAGGGCATGAACGACGAGGGCAGGGGCCTTTGCATCTCCGCACAGGCCATCGCCTCCGTCGCCGCCAACGCCGTTTAGCCCGAACGGCAGATCCTATCCCCCGCACCCGACACAAAGGAGGCATCCGCCGTGAAGTATTCCAAAAAAGCGTTGTTGCTGTATCTCCTGTTTGCATTCGTGCCCGTATGGGGCGGCTGCGCGCTGTTGATGCTCGGGCTTATGCCCAACGCGCAGTTGATCATCACGCCGCTGTTTGCGATGTTTATGTTCATGCCTGCCGTTTCGTCGCTTTTGACCAGGCTCATCACCAAGCAGGGCTTTACCCAAATGCGGCTGCGCCCGCATTTCAAGGGCAACCTCGGCGTCTATGCCGCGGCA
>CAZRIT010000063.1:0-10764 GCA_964600225.1 uncultured Oscillospiraceae bacterium
TGTCGGGGGGCCGTAAGGGGGAAATCGGAATCCCCCTCGGCCCCCCGACGTTAGCCGCAGAGCAAGCAAGCCGCATATGCCCTTTTTGCCGTGGGCAAAACCGACCAATACCCGCCGCAGCGGCAGGGGTACGTTGTTCCCTGCGGGAACAAAGATCCTTCGACTTCGCTCAGGATGACACGACGGGCGACGCTGCGGCATTGGCTCGGAATGACGCGAAATACGTTGTCATTCTGAGGAGCGCGGCCTTCTCTTGTGTCATTCTGAGGGCCGCAGCCCGAAGAATCTGCCCCGCCGCAGCGGCGCAAGGCGCAAAAGCCTCTTGCTGCAACCCGACAAGCCCCGCGGCGATTGAGCGGCTGGTTTAAGGGGTTATGGGGGGTGTCGGGGGGCCGTAAGGGGGAAATCGGAATCCCCCTCGGCCCCCCGACGTAAGCCGCTGTGCAAGCAAGCCGCATGCGCCCTTTTTGCCGCGAGCAAAACCGATCAATCCCCCGCCGCAGCGGACGCAGCCGCATAAGCACGATGTGCCTAACCAAAAAACAGAAAAGGGACTGCCCGCGCGGGGCAGCCCTTTTCCCGGAAGGGATGACGGGTGTCACTTGGCGATGTACGAACCGCACTCGGTTTCGGCGCAGTCGCCGCTGTGGCAATCGCACTTGGGTTTCACACTGATGCGATCGAGATCGCAATGGGAAGCCTCCTTGTTGAAGCGACAGCTCGTCACTTCGCAGCCGATGGTCTGGTTGCCATTCTTGCCGTCCATAATGTCCTCCTCCGTTCTCATTGCCGCACTGGCTCCGGATCGTCATGCGGTTGTTGTCATCCGAGCCGTCATGATCGGGGCGGATGTATCTGCACCGCCACGTCTGACGGTACTGTTATTATGTGAACGGCGCACCGAACGATACCTTGCAGTATTTTCCTTTCGGAAGCCTTTTCGACATGCTTTTTATGCAAAAACCGACAGGTTGCGGGCAAAAAGCGTTTCATGCTATACTGAAAAACAAAAACGGCGGTGCAATATGGAAACAAAACCAAATTTTAAAATGATGCTGGGCAATTATATCAAGCTTGCGAGGCCCGACCATTGGATTAAGCAGATGTTTATCCTGCCGGGCGTGGCGTTTGCGCTGGCGCTTGTGCCGCAGCCCTCCGATTGCGGGGGGGGGGGGTGCCATTCGCGCTGCGCTTTGCGCTCGGTTTTTTGTCTACCTGCCTGATTGCATCGGCCAACTATGTCATCAATGAATGGATCGACGCGGCGTTCGACCGCTTTCATCCCACCAAGAAATACAGGGTCGCCGTAACCGCAAACCTGAAAAGCGGATATGTCTATGCTGAATACGCGCTGCTGGCCATACTCGGGCTGGGCTGCGCGTTGTTTGCGTCCAAACAGGTATTTTGGATGGAGCTGTGGCTTTTGGTCATGGGCGTGCTGTACAATGTGCGGCCGTTTCGCCTCAAGGAGATTCCGTATGTGGATGTGCTCAGCGAGTCGGTCAACAATGCCATCCGCCTGCTGATCGGCTGGTTTATCGTGACAAGCGTATATCTGCCGCCCGTTACCATTGTGCTGGGCTACTGGATGGGCGGGGCGTTTTTGATGGCAACCAAGCGATACGCGGAATACCGCATGATAAACGACAAAACAACCGCCGCGCTGTATCGCAAGTCCTTTGCGCGCTACACGGAGGAAACGCTTTTGACCTCGGCGTTTTTCTATGCGTTGCTGGCGGTGTTCTTCTGCGGCGTGTTTATGATTAAGCACCGCATCGAGCTGCTGATTGCCGTACCGCTGATGTGCGGGCTGTTCTGCTACTATCTGCACATTGCCTACAAGCAGGATTCCGCCGCGCAAAAGCCCGAAAAGCTGTTTCGCGAAAAGGGCTTGATGCTGTACATGCTGCTGTTTGTGGCTGTGGTGACGGCGCTGATGCTGATCGACATCCCCGCGTTGAGCTGGTTTTTGGGCGACGCGCTCATTGCCGTTGGCGGATAATCAAGCATAACGCACAAAGCGAATATGCTGCTTGGACGGAAAACAATATGAAGAAACGGCTTGGACAGAATTGGTTCTGGGTTGCCGCCGCGCTGGCAGCGGCGCTGGGCATGGCATGGCTGCTGCACGACGGGCTGTACTGGGCGGATTTTGGCGGGCAATGGCAGATTTGCGCGTATACCAACCGCGGCGTCAACCCGTATACGCAGATTGGCGCAGCGGCGCCTGCGGACGCGGGCATCGGGGCCATTCCGCCCGGCTGGAGCACGTCGCCGTGGGGATGCCTGCTGGGCAACCTGTTCTATGCGGGCTTTCTGCCGCAGGAGGCGGCCAAAATTTGGTTTTTGGTCATGGGCGGGCTGGTGCTGGCGGCAACGGCATGGTCGT
The DNA here is from genome assembly GCA_964600225.1 of uncultured Oscillospiraceae bacterium. GTDB lineage: Bacteria > Bacillota > Clostridia > Christensenellales > CAG-138 > CAZRIT01. Next base: position 2,390 of record CAZRIT010000063.1, read on the forward strand.
TTTATCGCAGGGTGGATTGGCGTGACCACGGCGCGCGGTGGCCGCTGCTGGCGGTGCCGCTGTTGTCGCTGGACTATCTGTACGCCATCGATCAGGGCAACTGCGGCGGGATGCTGTGCGGCCTGGTGCTGCTGGCGCTTTTGTGGCGGGATCGCGCGTGGATTGCGGGCATATGCCTTGCCGTCGCCATGATCAAGCCACAGGTGGCGCTGCCGTTTTGCCTGTGCCTGCTGCTCGATCGGCGCTACCGATTGCTGTGCGTGGCGGCGGCGCTGGATATTGCCGCGTGGATTGCGGCGGCATGGATGACGGGCACGGGCGTGCTGCGGCTGCTTGCCGCGTTTTTCGGCGCGGGCAGCGGCTTGGGCGCACAGTTTCGCGGCGTCTGCACGCTGCTGGGCCGATGGATCCCAAATGATACCGTCGTGCTGGCTTGCAGCATGTGCGTGGGCATGGCGTATGTGCTGCTGCTGACGCATGCGTTTTGCAAGGCGCGCCGCACGGGCGCGCTGTGGTTTTTTGTGCCCGCGTGCATCGCGTCCACCGTTTGGTGCTATTCGTTTTTGAACGACAATTTTGTCATGGTGCTGCCGTCGCTGATGTGCCTGTGGCTTGCTTTCAACCAAAACACAACAGCCAAAAGCCGCGTCGTGTGGATGGCGGCCTTTGGCTATTGCTATTTCGGAAGGCTGATTCGCTCGGTCTTCAACCTGCTGCTCGAGCGGTTGCCGCTTGGCGGAATCGCCTGGCACTACGGCGAGACGGTCTACCAGCTCGGCCTGCTGCTTGTGGGCGCGGTGCTGGTGAAGGCGTACCTGTCGTTTGCGGCGCAGCGTGCGCCGATCGATACGCTTTCACATTGACGCATTGCCCTACGCGATCGCAAGCGCCACGCGCATCATGTCGTGGAAGGCGTTTTGTCGCTGCTCGGCGGTGGTGACCTCCTGCGTTTCCAACAGATCCGAGATGGTGCAGATGGCCAGCGCCTTCTTGCCCGCACGCGCGGCGTTCATGTAGAGTGCCGCAGCCTCCATCTCCACCGCAAGCACGCCCATCTTGCGCCATGCCAGCGTGCCGTCGATGCCGCTTTCACCATAGAACACATCGGAGGAATACAGGTTGCCTACCTTGTGCCGCAAGCCCCGGTTTTCGCATTCCTTTACGGCCTTGCTCAGCAGGCCGTAATCGGCGATGGGCGCATAGCTGCCGCGCAGCTCGAAGCTTTGGAAGTAGTTGGAATCCGTGCACGCGCCCTGGCCGATGACGATATCGAACAGCTGGAGGCTTGGATCGATGCCGCCCGCCGAGCCGATGCGGATGATGTTCTCCACGCCGAAGATGTTGTACAGCTCGTAGGAATAGATGCCCATGGACGGCATGCCCATGCCGCTGGCCATGACGGAGACGCGCTTGCCCTCATAATAGCCCGTGTAGCCGTGGATGCCGCGCACGTTGTTGACCAGCTCCGCGTCGGTCAAATAGGTCTCGGCAATCAGCTTTGCACGCAGCGGATCGCCCGGCATCAGCACGGTTTTGGCAAAGTCCTCGGGCGCGCAGGTGATATGCGGCGTCAAATTTTTCAAAATCATATATTTTTTTCTTGCCTCCCTATTTCATTGGTGCTATCATTGTACCATATTTTTTTCGGGGGAGAAAACCCCTGTGGAGGTGGAAAGATGAAAACGAAGATACCTGAGGGCTATGTCAGCAAGCTCGGCCTGTATGATACGCAGGCGGCAATCGAGCTGATCAAGGCAACGTTTTTGCAATCGCTGTCGGCCATGCTGCGTTTGAAACGCGTTTCGGCGCCGCTGTTTGTCGACCCTGCGGACGGTCTGAACGATAATTTGAACGGCTATGAGCGCCCCGTATCGTTCGACATCCCCGCCACCAAGGGCATTGGCGAGGTTGTGCACTCGCTTGCCAAGTGGAAGCGCTATGCGCTGGGCCGCTACGGCTTCCGTCCCGGCCGCGGGCTGGTAACGGATATGAACGCCATCCGCCGCGACGAGGAGCTAGATAACATCCATTCGGTCTATGTCGATCAGTGGGACTGGGAAAAGGTCATCACCCGCGAGGAACGCACTTTGAAAACCCTCAAGGAGACCGTGCAGGGCATTGTGGACGCCATCTTCTATACCCAGCAGCTTGTGTGCGCCAAGTACGATGCTTTGGAACCCTGGATGACGCGCGACGTCACGTTTGTCACCACGCAGGAATTGCTGGATATGTACCCCGGTTGCGACGCCAAGGAGCGTGAGAACCGCTTTGTCGAGGCCCACGGCACCACGTTCATCATCGGCATCGGCGATAAGCTGTCCGATGGAAAGCCGCACGACGGCCGCGCGCCCGATTACGACGACTGGGCGCTCAACGGCGACATATTGGTGTGGAACCCGCTGCTCAAGATTGCGTTTGAGCTCAGCTCCATGGGCATCCGCGTGGACGAAACCTCCATGGACGGGCAGCTCAAAAAGGCGGGCTGCGACGATCGCCGCACGCTCCCGTTCCACAAGGCGCTGCTCAATGGCGAGCTACCGCTGACCATCGGCGGCGGCGTGGGGCAGAGCAGGCTGTGCATGCTGCTTTTGAACAAGGCGCACATCGGCGAGGTGCAGTCCTCCCTGTGGGACAAAAACACACGAACGCTATGCGAACAAGCGGGGGTCGTGCTGCTGTAAAAACCACGCCGAACGTGGTTTGAAAAGCGTTATTCAGGCCGAAATCCCGCATATCCATGCACGATTAAAACCAAATATACATCGTTATGCAATCATATATGCCGCGAAAGCGGCATATATTGTTGCTTGCGGAGGTCAAAATGCACCCCAAAACATGATTGAATCACGCAAAATTGCTACCATGCATGGTAAACAGGCATTTTGGACAGGCGCGTTTTCGGGGATTGGGCGCGGGTTGAACGAGGTGTCAGCGGACGCGGAAGAGCTGTCAAACGGAGGCTTTTACCACACATGGTAACAAATAACAACGATGTAACAGAAAGCCCTCCAAAAGGGACGTCCATATATATAAATAGGAAAGCGCCAAATTGCGGGCATATTGCACGCGGGGCAAACGGGCGGCAGGCGCCGACCAAGGGCGAACAAGGGGATATGCGCGGCGGAACGGGGGATATGGCGTTTCTCAAAGTCCCAGAAAAGAGAAGGAAAATGGCAAAATGTAACGCCCAAGTAACAGTTTTGCCGTTTTCGCAAAAAATTCACGAATTCGGGGCAAAAAAAGGCGAAATTTCTTTCGAAAAGATTTGCGAAAAAAGCGAAATGTAACACATAAGTAACTGTGGATTGCTATAATGAAGCTAACCTAGAGAAATACTCTAAACAGGACTGTGCGCGGCAAGGGCCGCGAGATATTGAAGGAGGCAACGAAAATGAGTGGAAAGCGCCTTGTAAAGCTGATCAGCCTATTGCTGAGCGTCATGATGTTTGTGACGATCCTGCCCGTGGGTACGCTGGCGGAGAGCCTGGTACCCCCGACGACGCAGGAGCAGCCGCTTCCCGAGGAGCCCGCGGCGCCCGCCGAGGAGCCCAAGGAGGATGCGCCCGCGGACGCGCCCGCCGAGCAATCGGAGGGTGACGGCAGCGCGCCTGCCGCGCCGCCCGCCGAGGAACCTGCGGAGCAGCCGTCCGAGGAGCCGACGGAGCAGCCGACCGAGGAGCCCGCCGAGGAACCGACGGAGCAGCCGACAGAGCAGCCCGTTGAGCAACCCGCCGAGGAGCCCGAGGTAATCCTGTACAAGGTGCGCTTCATCGTTGGCGACGTCATCCGCATCAAGGAGGTCAAGGCGGGCGAAAAGGTTGCCGCACCCTCCATCCCCGAGGCGCCCGAGGGCAAGGAGTTCGACGGCTGGTACGTCAAGGACTCGTCCGACAGCGACCCGTTCGATTTCGACACCCTCATTGAAAAGGACATCGATCTGGTTGCCCGCTTCAAGGACGTCGAGGTTGAGGAAATTGAATTTTATACAATCACCGTCAAGTACAGGGTCGCCGATGGCGGCGCGGCAGCGCCCGCCGATTACTCGGCCAAGCACAGGGGCGGATGGCTGTATGACAATACCGTTTCGTCGCCGAAGCTGGAAGGCTATGTTGCCTCCAGCAACGTTGTCGTTTTCTCGGCAAGGCTGAGGCACAACGAGACGGCCACCGTCACCTATACCAAGGTTGCACAAGCGCCCGTTGTGGAGGAGCCCGTCATTGACGAACCCAACGAGCCCGCCGAGCAGCCCGCCGAGCAGCCGACGACGGACGAACCCGCCGAGGAGCCGAAGGCCGACGAGCCCGTCGAGCAGCCCGCCGAGGAGCCGACGGTTGACGAGCCCGCCGAGCAGCCCGCCGAGCAGCCGAAGGCAGACGAACCCGCCGAGGAGCCGACGGTTGACGAGCCCGCCGAGCAGCCCGCCGAGGAGCCGACGGTTGACGAGCCCGCCGACGAGCCCGCGGAAACCGTCTATTATAAAGTGGAGATCCGCTTCGTCAAGCAGACGGCGGACGAACTGGATCAGCCGCTGAACGAAACCTTCCTGACGCTGTCCACCACGCAGGCGGCGGGTACCACCGCCACCTACAACGTGCCCAACGTCAAGGGCTTTGCCGCCGCGCAGGAAACGGTTGAGGTCAAAGAGATCGCGGCCGACTTTGCGCTGGAGGTCATCTATACCGAAAACAAGGATGCCGCATGGGAAGACGACGCCGAGGAACCCGTTGCTGAGGAACCCGTCGTTGAGGAGCCCACGCATCCCGCGCAGTCGTTCACGCAGGTGGTCGGCAGCAAGCGCGTCAGCATGAGCGCACCCGAGGGCAGCCTCCCCGCGGGCACGACCATGGTCGCCAAGGCCGTCGGCACCGGCGCCGCCAAGGCAGCGGTGGAGCGCTCGCTGGACGAAAACCAGGAAGTTAAGGAAATCGTCGCCATCGATATCACCCTCTACGGGCCCGATGGCAGCGAGGTGCAGCCGTTGATCCCCGTCAGGGTGACGTTTACCAACATGGCCATGAGCGGGCAGACGGGTGTCTACCACGTTTCGGGCAGCAGCGCGCACAAGGTTGGCTCGGGCAACGGCAACGTCGCCACGGCCACGGCCAACAGCTTCAGCGTGTACGTCATCGTCACCATCGATGAAAAACAGGCGTCATATTATATCGCCGGCAGCACCGCGCTGTTCGTGCGTGCACGATACACCAGCACCAGCGACACGGCGGATTACACGCTCCGCGACGACAGCGACACAGCGTACGCGGGCACGGTCACATGGAGCGTCGCCAAGCAGGGCACCGATCTCGACAAGGTCTCCGCCACCATCACTAGTAACGGCAGACTGACCGTCAACCGCACTTCGGGCAACACGAATCAGATTGGCACCGTCGTGTTCCGCGTCACGGCCAAGGACAGCAGCGGCAGTGAGCTGGCCTATATCGACGTCACGGTTGCCGTGGGCGACAACAACGTCGGCATCGTTGGCCCCAACACGCTGGAGGTCGGGGATTCCGCAGATTACGGCTTGGAAGCGCGTTACAACTATAATGGCGGCACCTGGTCGCTCAATTCGGGCGCAAAAGCTACCATCAACAGCAACGGCGTACTGACGGCCTCGAATACGGCCGAAATGGTTACGATCAGCTACAGCTATAACAGCTATAACAGCAATCAAATTACGGGCACCAAAACCGTGGTCATCACGGGCAAGCCCGCGGCGTCCATCGACAAATCCGTCATCCTCGTTGGCGGCACGGCCGCCGCAACGGCAAGCGGCTTTGACGCAAACCAGACGGTGACATGGACGTCCTCCAACGATGCCGTCGCCACCGTAAACAACGGCGCGGTTACGGGCGTAGCCGCCGGTACGGCCACCATCACCGCATCGTGGAAGGTGAATACCGCCGAAAACGGCGTGCTCGAAAAGAGCGCCTCCGTGGACGTGCGCGTGCGCAACCCGCTGATCATTGCGGGCGAACACTTTGTAAAGGAAACCGAAGCCATTACGCTCACCGCCGAGAACGCCGCGGGCGCCGTGACGTGGACCTCCTCCGACGAAACCGTTGCCACCGTCGCTGACGGCGTGGTGACGGGCGTCAAAGGCGGCACGGTCACCATCACCGCCACCGACAGCGACGGCATTTCGGCCACGCACGACGTTACCGTCGGCACGCCCTGCATCGTTACGTTTACTGCGGGCGACAACGGCGCGTTTGTTGACCCCAACGATTCCAATAAGACCGTCAGGTCGATCACGGTGAATACGCTGGTCGGCGCAACGCTCGGCAGCATCAAACCCACGGCCGTGCCCGTCAGCAGCGAGTACGAGGCCGATTGGTCGGGCGTGCCCGCGGACAATACCTTGATTGCGGGCGGCGAAAGCTACGTTGTGCGCTTTGCGCTCAAGGGCAGCGGCAACACCACCGACCTGACGCACTTCACCTTCTATGTGGATAACGCCAAGGTCGCCGAGCAGTATGTGGCCAACGGCGAAACGCTGCTGCAGCCCGAAAGCCCCGTCAAGGCGGATCACCGCTTTATCGGCTGGTATCGCGGCGCGGCCGTGCAGGCCTTCGGCGCAATCGACACCACCAAGTATGACGCCGAGGTGCGCGTGGACGCCAAGTTCGAGCCCATCCGCTACATCACCTTCATCGATGATCAGGGCCGCGTGGCCTACGTCAAGGAAGGTATCGACGGCGAAACCGTCCAACTGGATAAAACGCTGGATATCAGCGGCACCAAGGCGTTCACGGGCTGGTCGTCCGTGCAAAACGACGCCTCCACCCGCATCACCGAGGTTACGCTCGCTGGCGACAACGTCACCGTGTACGCCATTGTGGAAAGCGTCTATTGGGTCACCTACGATGTGCAGGGCGGCAGCTACGTTGCGCCCGCCTATGTGCTGCCCAACGCCACGGCGTTCACGCCCGCGGCGGCCCCGAGCAAGCTGGGCTACACCTTCCTCCGCTGGTCGGAAACGATCGACGGCGAGGCCTACACGGGCGTGCCCAAGGCGGATATCACGCTGCATGCCGTGTGGCAGGGCGCAGCGGGTACCAGCTACATCGTCATCCATGAGCTGGAGAATGCGGACGACAACGGCTACTCGTTCTACAAGTCCGAAAGCAAAACGGGCACCACGGGCGAACTGACCGAAGCAACCGCTGCCACATGGGAAATGGGCGCCAATGCGTACTTCACCGACGCGCACTTTACGCGGCCTGCGAGCATAGCGCAGCAGACCATCGCGGGCGACGGCACCACCGTGGTGCGCGTGCAGTATACGCGCGATACGTTCAGCATGTACTTTAGCTACGATGGCAGCGGCGCGGCCGACAAAACCATCACCGCAAAGTATCAGGCGAAGCTCACGGGCGCCAACGCGTGGCCGCAGGACCAAAACGGCAGCAGCGTGTGGGTCGTGTGCACGAACAATACCACTTGGCCAAAAAAAACAAGTGGTAATTCGAATACTATCTGGCAGGCCAACTGCCTCCAGATGCCCGATTATGACCAGTATTTCAAGACCGCGAACCTGACGGGCAACAATACCTACAGCATGCACTACTATGTGGAGGTGCTGCCGGGCGAAGAGGGCGAGGCGATTTCCTGGGATGAGGGCGCACGGAATCCTGCGCTGAGCTATAAGCTGCATCATACCGACACAATGAAATCCAGCAGTCTGAGCTCGACTGCTGAGGACCGTTACGATATCCAGGGCTTTACCTACGATGGTCGTTACAGCGGCAGCGTTAACTTTAACGGCAACAGCAGCCCGTACTACCTGAACTTCTGCTACACGCGCAACACGTACTCGCTGGTGTACCACAACGGCGATTTGGCGCCCGTAACGGTACAGGTGCCGTACGAGATGCCGCTGACAAGCTACAACAACCTGACGCCGCAGCGGCCGACCAACGTGGCAGACGTGTTTGTGTTCGCGGGCTGGTATGCCGACGAAACCTTCACAACGCCGTTCGACTTCACCAAGACCATGCCCACCACGTCGGTTGACCTGTACGCCAAGTGGGTGTCCCCCACCTTCACGGGCAAGGTATACTACACCGTGGATGCGCATGGCAGCAGCGTCGAGATCACGCCGATTCCCTACGGCGGCACAATCGACTCGAGAGATGAGCGGCTGGATACGTCCAAGCTGGTGAGGCCCACGGACATCCCCGACCCCGAGTTTGTCTGCTGGTGCACCAAGAGCAGCAGCGGCGAGCTGATTCCGTACAACTTTGATACGCTGGTCTATTCCGACTTTGAGCTGTTCCCGCTGTGGCGCAGCACCAGCAAGTTCAAGGTCAAGTACCAAGCCACCGATGCGGGCGGCAGCGTACTGCGTGGTCACCCACTCGTAGTTGTTGGTCGAC
>CAZRIT010000064.1:0-10731 GCA_964600225.1 uncultured Oscillospiraceae bacterium
CAAACCGAAGGAGGGTATGAAATGATAGAGATTGAAAAGCCCAAACTCGAATGTGTTGAACTGACGGAGGATTACGGCAAATTTGTGGTGGAACCGCTGGAACGCGGTTTCGGCACGACGCTGGGTAACTCCATGCGCCGCATCCTTTTGTCCAGTCTGCCCGGCGTTGCGGTCACCAGTATTCGCATTGACGGCGTGCTGCACGAGTTCTCGATCGTCGAGGGCGTCAAAGAGGACGTCACCGAGATCGTTTTGAACCTCAAGGAGCTCTGCTGCAAACTGCATTGCGACGGCCCGAAAAAGGTCATCATCGATGCGGTGGGCGAGTGCGAGGTGAAAGCGGGCGATATCGTGCCCGATTCGGACGTGGAGATCATCAATCCCGAACTGCACATTGCAACCGTGGACGCGGGCGGCAAGCTCCATATGGAGATTCAGCTCGAGCACGGCCGTGGCTATGTGACGGTGGAGCGCAACAAGCGCCGCGATATGCCCATCGGCGAAATTGCGGTGGATTCCATCTACACGCCCATCACCAAGGTGAACTTCACCGTGGACAACACGCGTGTCGGACAGATAACGGACTTTGACCGGCTCACCCTCGAAATCTGGACCAACGGCAGCATCAAGCCCGACGAGGCGGCAAGCCTTGCGGCAAAGATTCTCACCGAGCATCTGATGCTGTTCATCAACCTCACAGACCATGTGCAGGGCGTTGAAATCCTGGTGGAAAAGGAAGAGAGCAAGAAGGAAAAGAACCTGGAGATGAACATTGAGGATCTCGACCTGTCCGTTCGTTCCTACAACTGCCTCAAGCGCGCAGGCATCAATACCGTGGAGGAATTGGTGCACCGCGACGAGGACGAGATGATGAAGGTAAGAAACCTCGGCCGCAAGTCGCTCGAGGAAATACAGCAAAAACTGAGTGCGCTGGGTCTGGCTCTACGCACCAACGATGATTAAGGAGGCGCAACATGGCAAACCGTAAACTGGGCAGAGCATCCGACCAGCGTGTCGCGATCTTGCGCAATCAGACCACGGCGCTTCTCTGGAACGGCAAGATCGTAACGACCGAAGCCCGCGCCAAGGAAGTCCGCTCGATTGCCGAGAAGCTGATCACGCTTGCGGTCAAGGAATACGACAACAGCGTTACCGTCGAAAAGGAACGCCGCAACGAAAAAGCGCAGCTCGAGACCGTTGAGGTGCTCAACGACAAGCCGTCCAAGCTGCACGCACGCCGTCAGATCATGGCGTACCTGTACGACGTACCCGAACAGAAGCAGTATAAGGAATCCAAGTCCGAGTACCGCGAGCGCACGGCCGATCGCGCGCATCCCGTGGTGGAGAAGCTCTTCCGCGAGATCGCGCCCAAGTTCGCCGCACGCGCCAAGGATGGCAGCAAGGGCGGGTACACGCGCATCTACAAGCTCGGGCCGCGCCGCGGCGACGCAGCGGAGATGGTCGTACTGGAACTGGTTGACTGACACAAATCGATATCACACGTTACGGACGACGGCTGATGGCCGCCGTCCGTTTTGTTTGTGACATTTTGATAAAATTCGACGCGTGGCATAGGCAAAATTCGCAATCATATGCTATACTGAATCGATCCCGTGTGCCGCTCGGGCGGCGCGCGGCAAAAATGAGATTGACAATGGATTGAACGGATACATATGTGCTTGGAGAACTGCCTGCCAAAACGAATCGCCTGTCTGCTGCTTGGCATCATGCTGCTGATGTCGGCGCTTGCCTGCGCGCCGCTGACGCAGGCGACGACGGCGGCCACCGCGGGCGGCCTGGTCATCAGCGAGGTGGTCTCCTCCAACAAGCGCTCGCTCATTGACGATGCGTTGGGCTCGCCCGACTGGATTGAATTGCACAACGCCTCCGACCATCCCATCGACCTGACGGGCTACGGTCTGTCCGATAACTACAAAAAGCTGCATAAATTTGTGTTCGAGGACGTCGTCATCCCCGCGGGCGGCTACTATGTGCTGTACGCGGGCGACAACAACGGCGTGCTGCAGACGGATGTGCCGTGCACGGGCTTTGGGCTGAGCAAAAGCGGCGACTATCTGTACCTGACCGATGCGTACTACGGGCTGGTGGCCGAGGTGCAGGTGCCCGCGCTGTACACGGACGTGTCCTATGCGCGCCGCGCCGACGGCACCTATGGATACTGCGCATCGCCCACTGCGGGCGCGGCCAACGATACGGAAATATTCGCGGCGCTCGACGCGGTGTTCGATCAAACCGCGGCCACGCAACTGACCATCAGCGAGGTCATGCCCGCGCCCGCCGACGGCAGCGACCCATGGGGGGAGCTGTACAACGGCGGCGCCGCCGCCGTGCAGCTGGATGCGTTCCACCTGTCCGACAGCGAGCAGAACGTGACCCGCTGGCAGATTGCCAAGGGCACCGTGCCCGCGGGCGGCTATGCGTGCATCTACCTTTCGGGCCTGGGCGACAGCGCAGCCGACGGCCTGCACGCCACGTTCAAGCTCGGCAAGGCCGATACCACGCTGCTGCTGTCCGATCTCAACGGCAATCTGCTGGACGATATCTCCTGGCAGGCGGGGTTACCCAAGGGGCTTGCGGTGGTCAAAGCGGCGGACGGAACCGCCGCATACACGGCGTTTGCCACCTTTGAAGCGGCCAACTCGGACAAAACGTTTACCGAGCCCAGGCAGCAGGCCATGGACGCAAGCGACCCCGTGCGCATCAACGAGGTGCTGCCGCACAACACCCTCAGCGTCGTGGACGGCGACGGCGACCGCGCGGAATGGGTGGAGCTGTACAACGCCTCCGCAGCGCCCGTATCGATGATGGGCTATTTCCTCTCCGACGATCCCGACGACCTGTTCAAGTGGGCGCTGCCCGAGGTGAGTATCGCCCCCGACGGCTACCTGCTGGTGCTCCTGTCGGGCAAGGACCGAACCGACGGGGAGTTGCACGCCTCCTTCCGCCTCGGCGCGGACGAGGACACGCTGTATCTGACCACGATCGACGGGCTCCGCACGGATGCAATGCCGTTTGGCGCGCTGCTCAAGGACGATCAATCCGTGGGCAGGGACGGCAGCGGCGATATCCGCTACTACGCGCAGCCGACGCCCGAGGCGAAAAACGCATACGGATTCACGACAGCCGATTCAATCGGCTGTTTCGATAAAGCAGGGGTGTTCATCAGCGAGGTGAGCGCCGTGCCTGAGCCCAAGAGCGACCAAAACGACTGGATCGAGCTGTATAACGGCGCGGCAACCTCGGTGGATCTGACGGGCTGGTACCTCAGCGATGATCCCGATGAGCCCGAGAAGTACCAACTGCCGCAGACGGTGATGGCCGCGCAATCGTACTTTGTCATCGAGGCCACGTCGCACGTCACCAGGCAGACGCTCGGCGTTGCGACGTTTGGCATCGGCCAGGGCGGCGATACCATCGTGCTGTCAAACGCGGCGGGCGAGTTGGTGGACGCGTTCGATACGGGCGCGCTGTCGCTGGGCGTCACGTCGGGCCGCATCGAGGAGGACAACACCACCGAAAGGGTGTTTTTTACCAAGCCGACCCGCGGCCAAAGGAACGCGCGCGAGGTCAGCGTGGGCTATGCGCCCGCGCCGACATTGAGCGAGACGGGCCTGTACCACACGGAGGCGTTTGACCTGACCATTGCCTGCTGCGACAGCGCCGCCGTCATCCGCTACACCACCGACGGCGCGGAGCCGACGTATCGGGCCGCAAAATATACCGAGCCCATCCGCATTGCGGACAACACGGTCGTGCGCGCGGCAAGCTTTATCGACGGCAAGCTGACCAGCCAGATTACCACGGCCGTGTATCTGTTTGAACAACCGCACACCGTGCCCGTGGTGTGCATCAATATCGACCCGTACAGCCTCGCCGAGGTGATGGGCGTAACGGATAAGTTCGATAAGGTTGAGCGCAAGGCGTACGTTTCCTATTACGAGGCGGACGGCACGCTGGGCGTGGCGTTTCCGTGCGGCATCAAGCCCAAGGGCGCGGGCACGCTGGTGTACAAGCAAAAATCCCTGAGCCTGAACCTGCGCGCAAGCTACGGCCAAAGCTCCGTCACCTACCCGTTTTGGGAGGATAACCCGTACAAAACCTTCTCCGCGCTGGTTGTCCGTAACGGCGGGCAGGACTGGACCACCGCGCGCATACGCGATTCCTACGCGTCGCGCCTGGTCAGCGGCATGAACCTGGATTATTCCACAACCAAGCCCGTCGTGGTCTATATCAACGGGGATTACAGGGGTCTGTTTGATTTGAACGAGGATTTGAACAAGGAATATCTGGTCACCCACTACGGCGTGGACGGCGACGCGGTGGACGTCATCCGCAGAAACACCGCCGCCATCACGGGTAACAGCACCGATATCAAAAATTTGCGCAAGTTTGCCCTGGATAAGGATTTGAGCAGGGACGATCTGTTTGCCGAGTATGCCGAGCGCATCGACGTGGCGTTCTTTACCGATTATTTCATTACGCAGACGTATATCTGCAATTCCGATATGTTCAACCAGAAATACTGGCGCTCGTGGGACGGCACGGTCAAGTGGCGGCCGATATTCTACGATTTGGATTTTGCGTTCAAATCCTACTCCCGCTCCATCATCGGCCAGTATTTCAACGTCAACGGCGTGCCGTCAGCGGATCAGACGCTGACGTATATGGATTTCTATATCGGCCTGAAAAAGAACGCCGATTGGCGCAGGTTCTGCTGCGAACGCTACGCGGAGGTGGTGTGCAAATACTTCAACAGCGAGCGCGCCACCGCAATCCTGGATGAAATGGCCGCCGCGATGCGGCCCGAGATGCCGCGCCACATCGCCAAGTGGGGCAAACCCAACACGATGCAGCAGTGGGAGGATAACATTGCCGATTTGCGCGAGATCGTGCAGAAGCGCCCCGCCTACGCGCTGGAAAGCATACGCACCTACTTTGGCGTATCCGAGGCGGATATGAACGCGTGGATTGAACGGTACACGGCCGAGGCCGCGGCGGAAGCTGCCGCGCTAGAGCAGGCGGGCGCCCAATAGGATCAGCACCCCCGCAATCAGCACCGCCGTCAGCCATGACGGCGCAAACAGCAACAGGATGATGGAACCGATCAGCACACAGCACGCGCCGAGCACTCGGCGCGGCTTTTGTTTCATGCCGCCGCAGGACTTACGCATGCAGGCTCTTCGATAATCGGGCAACACGGCATCCCTCCCTACGTTTACTGCATTGTATGCCGACACGCCGCGCAAACGTTCCACACCCAAAATGGACGCCCGACATACTATGAAACAGGCAAAGCATACAAATCCAAACCGCTGTTTCGGCATGGGCGTGGCTTTGCCATTCAAAGCCAAATTGTAATGGGGGCTGTCGATGAACAATATGATTGCGCGAGTCGACAACGTCGACTTTATATATCAACAGATTCACGCGGAAACGCAGGCGATCAAGGATTTGAGTTTTTCCGTGCATGAACGGGAATTTGTATCCATTGTGGGCCCGTCGGGCTGCGGAAAGACGACGGTGCTTTCGCTTTTGATGGGGCTGATTCAGCCGACCGACGGCAGCGTTACGCTGTTTGACGGCGAAGCGGACGCCATCGGCCGCGTGGGCTACATGCTGCAAAGGGATCACCTGCTGGATTGGCGCACCGTGGAGGAAAACGTGCTGCTGGGGCTGGAGGTCAAGCGTATGCTGACCGAGGAACGAAAAGCGCACGCCATGGCGCTGCTGGAGCGCTACGGGCTGGGGGCCTTCCGCAAGCACCACCCGCGCGCGCTGTCGGGCGGCATGCGTCAAAAGGTGGCGCTCATCCGCACCCTGGCGTGCGACCCCACGCTGATGCTGCTGGATGAGCCGTTTTCTTCGCTGGATTACCAAACGCGGCTGCGCTTTGCGGACGAACTGCACGGCATCATCCGCGAGCAGGGCAAAACCGCGATCCTTGTAACGCACGATATCGCCGAGGCGGTATCGCTATCCGACAGGGTACTGGTGTTTACCGAGCGCCCCGCGACGCTCAAGAACACCCATGTCATCGCGCTCAACCGCGGTGAGACGCCTTTGGCGCGCCGCAACGACAAACGCTTCGCGGGATACTTTAACGCCATCTGGAAGGAGCTGAACGATCATGGAGACCAATAGCGGCGCGAGCGCCTATCGCAGCGCATACCTCAAAACCATTCAACGCGGCAACCGCTTTGTCGCCGTGATGCGGTATTTGATATTGCTGGGCGTCATCCTCGTGTGGGAGGTGGCCGCGCGCGTGGGCTGGGTGGACCCGTTCATATTCAGCAGCCCCATGCGCGTGGCCGCCACGATCGGCCGATTGGCCAAGAGCGGGGAACTGTTTACGCACATCGGCGTGACGCTGACGGAGACGGTTGCGGGGTTTCTCATCGGCACGGTGCTGGGTACGGTGATTGCGGCCCTGCTTTGGTGGAGTAAAACCCTCTGCCGCATCCTCGACCCGTACCTGGTGGTGCTCAACGCGCTGCCCAAAATTGCCCTGGGGCCGATACTGATCGTGTGGATCGGCTCGGGCATGGGCTCCATCATCGTCATGGCGGTGCTGGTATCGCTGGTGGTGACGATTGTAACGGTGCTGACGGGTTTTTTGGAGACGACCGACGAAAAGCAGCTTTTGATGCGCACGCTCGGCGCCACCAAGGTGCAGATATTCCGCCTGGTGGTGCTGCCCGCGAGCCTGCCGACCATCGTGGCGGCGCTGAAGATGTCGGTCTCCATGAGCTGGGTCGGCGTCATTGTGGGGGAATACCTGGTCAGCAAGGCGGGGCTGGGGTTTTTGATCGTCTACGGCGGGCAGGTGTTCAAGCTGGACTTGGTCATGACGGGCATTGTGGTGCTGTGCGCGCTTGCCGCGCTGATGTACTACGCGGTCGCGTACGCGGAACGCAAGCTGCTGCGGTAGCGCGCGGATTTTGACAAACGGAAACGATTTTGCAAACAAATCGGGATTTTTGCGTCGTCAAGGCCGTATTGTGTTACCATGAACGATATGCGCATGAGGAACCGCCGCATCGCGGCAAAATACATCATCAGCATCATCATGCTCTCCGTAGGCCTGGTGGTCTACTTGCTTGCAAGGGAGCCGTACACCCGCTTTCGCGATCGAACGCGCGATTGGATGGAGG
The DNA here is from genome assembly GCA_964600225.1 of uncultured Oscillospiraceae bacterium. Taxonomy (GTDB): domain Bacteria; phylum Bacillota; class Clostridia; order Christensenellales; family CAG-138; genus CAZRIT01. The sequence goes on from CAZRIT010000064.1 coordinate 7,173, forward strand.
ATGCGCTCTGGCAAACCGTGGGCAGCATCCGCACGGGCATTGCGCAGATGCGTCTGCCCGATAACCTGCGGCTCGGCGGTGCGCATACGCCGCCGAGCGGCAGCGGCACGCAGCTGGAGAGCGGCGTCTCCGACGCACCCGAAAACGCGGGCGGCGGGCTGTACTTTCATGAAACGTTCTATCCCTATTGCGCCATGCTGCCCGATGCGCTCAAGCTCATCTACAACCAGGTGTACGCAAACGCCCTTTCGTGCAATCGGGAGCGGTTTACGCTGGTATCGACGCTGTCGCAGCAGGAGTTGCAGGATGTGATGAACGCCGTCTATAACGATCACCCCGAGCTGTTCTGGCTCGACACCTCCTATGCCTACGGCTATGTGGGCGAGGGGCTGGTGGTGACGCTGACGCTTACCTACAACGCCGCCGTGGAGAATTTCGAGCAGAGCAAGGCGCAGTTTGAAGCCGCCGCCGCGGGCATTGTGGAGGCAGCCAAGCAGTATGTGGACGATGCGGACAAGGAGCGCTATGTGCACGATCGGCTGATGGATATGGCCGTGTACGACGAAGCGTCCCCTATGAGCCAGAGCGCGTACAGCGCGCTGGTGCTGGGGCGCTCGGTGTGCGCGGGCTACGCGCGCGCATTCCAATACATGATGATGCAGCTTTCCATTCCCTGCTACTACTGCGTGGGCACGGCCGCGGGCGGCGACCACGCGTGGAACATCGTGCAGCTCAACGGCGACTGCTACAACGTGGACGCGGCCTGGAACGACGCCGCGGGCGAGGTGCTGGGCGGCTACAACTATACCTATTTCAACGTCCCCGACGGGGAACTGAGCGAGCATGTCCGCACGGGCCTTTCAGGCAGGCTGCCCAAGTGCGCGTAGAAAGCGCAGTTCCTTTCTTTTGCAAAAGAAAGGAACCGAAAGAAAACGCATAAAACATCTAAAACATCAAATATCAGTGTGAAGTTTTTCTGCTTACTCTTTTTTCAAAAAGAGTAAGTCGAAAAGAGTAAGAAGAACCCGTTTATTCTGTCGCTTCCTTCAGCGCTGCCAAAAACGCGTCCACCTGATTGGGGTCGGTCGCCCAGCAGGTGCAGAGGCGCACGGTCTCGTGCGCGTCGTCGTACGCGCCCCAGTGGTTGACGGTGAAACGATCGGAAAGCGTTTGCACCACCGCGTTGGGCAGGATGGGGAAGAGCTGGTTGGTCACCGAGTGCGACAAGAACGGGTAGCCCAGCGCGGCAATGCCCTCACGCAGGCGTTTGGCCTCATGGAGCGCATGGCGGGCGATGGAAAAATACAGACCGTCCGTAAACAGCGTTAAAAACTGAATCCCCAGGATGCGGCCCTTGGCGGCCATGCCGCCGTGCTGCTTGAGGATGTAGCGAAAATCCTGATTGAGCGCGGGGGTGTTGATGACCAGCGCTTCGCCAAAGAGCGCGCCCATCTTGGTGCCGCCGATGGTGAAGGCGTCGGTCAGGCGCGACAGATCCGCCATGGTGACGTCGCTGCCCTCGGCCATCAACGCGCACCCAAGCCTTGCGCCGTCCAGATAGATGCGCACAGCGCGTTTGCGGCACACGTCGCTCAGCGCCGCCAGCTCCGCCTTGGTGTAGAGGGTGCCGATTTCGGTGGGGTGGGAGATGTAGACCAGCGCGGGCTGCACCATGTGTTCCGCGGTGGGGTCGGCATAGTGGGCGTCGATGCAATCGGCCACCTGTTGAGCCGTCAGCTTCCCGTCGGTGGCGGGCAGGGACAGCACCTTGTGGCCCGTGGCCTCGATGGCGCCCGATTCGTGCACGTTGATGTGCCCGCTGTCGGCGCTGATGACGCCCTGATGCGGCCTGAGCGCCGCGGCAATCAGCGTCAGGTTGGCCTGCGTGCCGCCCATGAGGAAATGCACGCGGCTGTTGGGGTTGTCCAGGTGCTGCAGGATGGCCGCGCGCGCTTGCGCGCAGTAGGTATCCAGCCCGTAGGTATCGGTCTGCTCGCGGTTGGTTTGGATCAGCGCGGCAAGGATGCTCTCATGCGCGCCCTCGCTGTAATCATTGGCAAAGCTGTACATATCGATTCCTCCCGATTTTGACATTCTTTATCATAAAAGCAACGGGGAGAGAATGCAATAGGCATATCGGCCGATTCGGTAAAAAAACCGCCGAGGCGCTGTGCCGCGACGGGTATGACGGTGTGACGACATGTCAAAACGTGGCAAGATCCTCGCGCGTAAACACGATGGTCAACTCGCCGACATACAGCTCCAGCTCGGCGCTGTCGGTCATTTCCGCATTCCAGCGGTCGCCGCCGCTGCGGATTTCGATGCCGTGGAAATCGGGGCCCCAGCGGCCGACGCCCGCGCGGTCGTTGAAGGTGGCCACGACCCTGCCGCCGTCTCGGATGCGGAATCTGCTGCCCTGTTGAATTTCCAGCGTGGGCGCGCTGCCCGTAAAGTAGTCCGATACCGCGTGGGAAACGCCGTCCGCCTCCACGCCGATTGCCACCCATGTGCCCACAATGGGCTCGGGCGCATCGGACTTGGGCAGCGGCAGCAGCAATACCAGATAAAAAAGTAAAAGCGCAAGGCCGACGCCGAGGACACCCCGCCAAGGCTTGCGCCGCGCCTTGCCCGATGCGGGCTGCCGCAAGCGATCGGGCGATTGGCCGATATCCTGCGCGGGCGCGCCGCAGCGGACGCAGAAACGGGCCTCTTCGGGCACGGGTTGCCCGCAGTTGGTGCAGTAACGCATGGAACATACCCTCCTTGCGGATCGTTTTACCGAGTATACCATGCCGCCGCCGCGCGCGCAAAGGGACGCATGGCGGCGGGTGGCAACGCTACCATTATAATATACGCCCAAAATAAGTTTCGCAGGTCAAAAAGCCCCGCATGGCGGGTGAAACAGGTCTTTACGGCAAAATTATGAGCAAAAAACAGAAAATCGCTTCTTGACAGGGGAAAAACGGAGTGATAACATTTAAAATTGACTCATGATGGAGTAACTGTGGTATTATGCCCAAAAATGTGCTCGGAACGCGGGGAACCGCATAGCCAATGCAGGATTGGGAAACAATGCCAGGGGGGCTTTATGGGTCAAGGGCATTCTAAATGATTTGGCAAAAAAATGCAAGAAGATGCGCAAGCAACGCATCGGCAAGGGGTATACGCGAATGATGCACGATGTCAAAATGGGCCGACGAACGCGGAAGAGCTTTTCCAGTATCCGTGAAGTGCTGGACATGCCGGATCTGATCGAGATCCAGAAAAATTCCTACTACCGATTTCTCAGGGAGGACCTTCGCGACGTTCTGGACGACATTTCTCCGATCACGGATTATTCCGGCAAACTCGTACTGGAGTTTGTGGATTACCGCATCGATCTGGACAAACCCAAGTATTCGATGGAGGAGAGCAAGGAGCGCGACGTCAACTACGCAGCACCCCTTCGCGGCAACGTGCGCCTCATCAATAAAGAAACGGGAGAGGTCAAGCAGCAGGAAGTGTTCATGGGCGATTTCCCGCTCATGACCCCGCAGGGCACGTTTATCATCAACGGCGC
>CAZRIT010000065.1:0-10613 GCA_964600225.1 uncultured Oscillospiraceae bacterium
TCACCGTTTTGGCCACGGGCAAGCAGAAGATCACCAAGGACATGGCGCTCAAGGTCTTCCAACAGCAACCGCGCGTACGCGTGGTGCGCATTGACGAAGGGTTCCTCGGTAATGCCAGCCTGTTTAAGTACGCGCGCGATCTTGGCCATCCGCGCGGCGACATGTACGAAATCGGCCTGTGGGACGATTCCATTGTTGAAAGCGGCGACGATATCATGTATGCTATCAATATCCCGCAAGAGAGCGTCACCATCCCCGAGACCATCGACGGCATCCGCGCGGCCATGGGCATGCAAAAAACCCGCGAAACGGGCACCGCTGAGACCAACAAGTATCTCGGCATCGGTACGTTCAAACAGTAATCGGCTGCAACAAAATGATACGGCGGGTGGATTGTTTGCGTCCGCCCGCCTTTTGATTGGGAGGGAAACACCATGCGATTCGGAATCCATACGCTCGACGAATACGATGTTGCGGGCAAGGCCGTGCTTTGCCGCGTGGACATCAACCAGCCCGTTGACCGCTTAACGGGCACGCTCAAAAGCCACGCGCGCATCCGCGCCTGCGTGCCCACGGTCAAAGAGCTGGCCGACCGCGGCGCAAAGGTTGTGCTGCTGGCGCATCAGGGCTCGGATATCGAGTACAAGAATTTTTACACCACCGCGCCGCACGCCGACGTATTGTCGGAGCTGCTGGGCCAACGGGTACAGTTTATCGACGATGTGACGGGCCCCGCCGCGCGAGCTGCCATCGGCGCGCTCCGCAGCGGAGAAATTCTGCTGCTGGACAACGTGCGGTTCTGCTCCGAGGAGCAGACGCTGTTTGAGCAAAAGCTGCAACTGACGCACGCGCAGCAGGCACAAACCGAGGTCGTCAAAAAGCTGGCCCCGCTGTTTGAGCTGTATGTGTGCGATGCATTTGCCGCCGCGCACCGCGATCAGCCGTCGCTGTGCGGGTTTGAGCAGGTGCTGCCAAGCGCCATGGGGCGGTTGTTTGAAAAGGAATACTGCGTCATTTCGGAGCTGATGGAGCAGCCGAAACGCCCCTGCACGTTTGTGCTGGGCGGCGCCAAGGTGGCCGACGCATTCTTGATGATGGAAACCGTGCTTCATAGCGGCGCGGCCGACCGGGTGCTAACGGGCGGGCTGGTGGGCAATATCCTGCTTGCCGCCGTCGGGCAGCCAATCGGCGCGGGCAGCCTGGCGTTTATCGAAAAATCGGGCTATGCGCCGTTCATCGAAAGTTCCAAGGCCATCTATACGGCGTTTTCCGACCGCATCCTGCTGCCGACGGATCTGGCGGGCGTAACGGACGGCAAGCGCACGGAGGTTCCCGTCGGTCGGGTGCCTGAAGCGTTTTCCGCGCTGGATATCGGCTCATTGACGGCCAAACGGTATCAGGACGCTATCCGCAGCAGCGCCACGGTGTTTGTCAACGGCCCCATGGGCGTGTTTGAGCAGGCGGAGACGGAGCTTGGCACCAAAGCCGTGTGGGAGGCGCTGGCCGATACCCCCGCGTACACCGTCATCGGCGGCGGCGACAGCATCACCGCCACCGCCAAGTACGGCGCAACCGACAAGATCGGCTATATCTGCACGGGCGGCGGCGCGTTGATACGGTTTTTGACGGGCGAGGAGCTGCCCGTGGTGCGCGCGCTGCGGCACGCGGCCAAGACCTTCCCCGCGGACCGAAAGGACGGATAAATGGAGCTTGAACTTGGCTTCGGCACGGGCGTGCAGACGCTGCATGTGCCCGATGCAAACCTGCTGGACGTGCTCACGCCCAACGATGTGGAAACGGATCTGACCAACGAGGCGGAGGTTTTGCGCGCAATGCAAAACCCCATCGGCACGCCGCCAATCAGGGATATCGTCAAGCGCGGCGAAACGGTGGCCATCGTCACCAGCGACGTCACGCGCCCCATGCCCACCTACCGCGTCATGCCCGCGCTGCTGGATGCGCTGTACGACGCGGGCATTCGGCGGGAGGATATCACGCTGGTGTTCGCGCTCGGCTCGCACCGCAAGCAGACCGATGAGGAACGCAAAAAGCTTGCGGGGGAACGCGCGTACAGCGAAATCCGCTGCATCGACGGCGACGCATCGGACTGCGTGCGCATGGGCGTTACCCGCCGCGGCACGCCCGTGGACATCGTGCGCGCCGTGGCAGAGGCCAATCGGCGCATCTGCCTGGGCAACATCGAGTACCACTACTTTGCGGGCTATTCGGGCGGCGCCAAAGCCATCATGCCGGGCGTCTCCACGCGTGACGCGATACAGTCCAACCACAGCCGCATGATTGAGGCCGCCGCGTGCGCGGGCAAATTGGAAGGCAACCCCGTACGCGAGGATATCGAGGAGGCCGTCGCCATGGTGGGGGTCGATTTCATCCTAAACGTGGTGCTGGATGCGCACAAGCAGATCATCCGCGCCGTGGCGGGCGACGTGACCAAGGCTCACCGCGCGGGCGCTGCGTTTTTGGATCGGCTGTACGCCAAGCCCATTGCCCAACGCGCCGATATTGTGGTGGTCTCGCAGGGCGGCGCGCCCAAGGACCTGAACCTGTACCAAACGCAAAAGGCGCTGGATAACGCCAAGCACGCGGTCAAGCGCGGCGGTACGATCATACTGGTGGGCTCGTGCAGGGAGGGTCTCGGCGAACGGGTGTTTGAGGAATGGATGTCAAACGCCCCGAGTGCGGAGAGCATGATCGAGCGCATCGGGCGCGATTTTCAGCTTGGCGGGCACAAGGCCGCCGCCATTGCCATGGTGCTGCAAAACGCCGATATTTCGCTGGTGAGCGAGCTGCCGCCCGATTTTGTGCGCAACATCTTCCTCAACCCGTACCCCACGGTGCAGGCCGCCTTCGACGCCGCCATGGCGCGGCACGGCCGGGCCGCCACGGTGCTGGTGATGCCCTTTGGCGGCTCCACTCTGCCGCGTGCGGCGGAGTGAATGATCGATCATCGCTGTTTGCGGTATGCAACAACGGTATCCGCCATGTGCGCGGATATCGTTGTTTTTGATTTGCGTTTTGTATCATCCCGATTCAGCACATTTCACGCTGTCATTCCGATTCGATGCAATTCACGCTGTCATTCCAAACCGACACCGCTGCATACGCGTCATGTCATTCCAAGCCGACGTATTTCACGCTGTCATTCCGAACACCGGTGAGGAATCTTTGTTCCCGCAGGGAACAACCGTTCTCCGTTCAGCATCCGCTGCGGCGGGGCGGATTCTTCGGGCAGCGGCCCTCAGAATGACAGGGAGCGAACGCTGCGGCCCTCAGAATGACAGCGTGTTTCGTGTCATTCCGAGCGCATGCGGCTAACGTCGGGGGCCGAGGGGGCTTTCGATTTCCCCCTCACGGCCCCCCGAACCCCTGTAACCCCTTGAATCGACCGCTCAATCGCCGCGGGGCTCATGGAGCCGAAACGATGGAGCAACATTTTCCACGGTGCGTCCGCTGCAGCGGGACAGATTCTTCGTCGCTTCGCTCCTCAGAATGACACAGGGGAAACGCTACGCGCCTCAATGCGACCGCAGTCGCGTGCTCTGCCCCCGCGCGCAGCGCGGTCTAAGGCGCGGAGCAGAATGACACAGAATAAACACTGCGCTCCTCAGAAGACAACGCGTACCTTTCGCTCCGAGCCGACACCGCTGCCTACATGCCGTGTCATTCCATCGCTTTCCCTACTCGGAAAGCAGCTCGTTGGGCGGCAGCAGGGTCAGCAGGCGTTCCACCGCCTCGCGCGGGAAGCTCTCGCCCTGCGACTCGGCCAACAGCTCCTGCAAAAACGCGTGCGCATTGGCGCTCTGCGGCAGCATGTAGCCCGCCTCGCGCACGATATCCTCCGCCATGATGCGGTTGGATTTTTCGATGGCGGCGGCCAGCCTGCCGTTGAGCCCCGCGGCGATGCGTTCCTGCTCCGCCTTGCTGCGCAAAAGCGCGTTGAGCGCGTGCACAACCGCCTCCGCCTTTTTCTGTTGGGGCGGCAGCTCGGTCGGCACCATGGAGATGGCGCCCGAGGGGCACGCGGCCGCGCAGGTGCCGCAGCCGATGCATTTGTCAACGTCGATGATGCTGTTCTCCGTATCCGATGCGCCCGTGGGGCAGACATACAGGCACAGGCAATCCTTTGTGCAAAGGCGAATGTTCCGAACCGCGTGCTTCTTGGCCATTACTGTGTCCTCCCTTCGATCTGTTCAAATTTCCAACTCGGCACCTTGCAAACGGGGCAGAGCGCGGGCGGATTATCGCCGATGTACAGAAAGCCGCAGATGGTGCAAACATAGACGCCCGTATTTTGCAGCATCGCTTCGCCCTCCTTTTCGTAGCGGGCCAGCAGCGATTTGAGGATGCGCGTCACCTTTTCGCTCCATACCAGCGCGCGCAGCGCACCGCGATCCTTCGGATCGGACGCGGCCACGTTGGCCGACGGAAACCCTTCCGACAAATCCCGTTCCACCAGTTCGGAAAGCGCCGCAAACGACGGTGATTCGGCGGGCGCGGACGCACCCTTAAAATAATCCGACAGCTCCGTAAACAGCTTTGCCTCTTCGGCCTTGTACTGCTTTTCGCAGCCGCGCGCCAGATTGGAGCACAGCGCGCTCACCTCCAACGCCGAAAGCGCGCGCGTATCCTTGGCCGCCTCCCTGACGGGCCGCGGCGCGGGTTTGGACGCTTCGCCGCCCTGCAGCTTGAAATCCTCCTTGGCCGCGCCGCACAGCGGGCACGTCCAATCGCTTGGGAGATCCTCCCATTTGGTGCCCGCCGCAATGCCCATCTCGGGGATGCCGTTGGCCTCCTTGTAGACGTAGCCGCAGATGGAGCAGACATACTGTTTCATTGCATCGACCTCCTTGTACTTTCTGTGATGGATATACCATACCCGTTTGTCAAGTTTTATTCCGTAACTTTATCACGATAATAATAATTGTTATCGATATATAGCTATGCTTTTATTGTTTACAGCTTTTCAACCTGATCACTAATCTGCTGACGATCCGCCTGCGAGAGCCTCCGATTCAGTATGACGGCAATGAGGATGATGCCCACGATGTTGCACCCAAGCGCAGGCACACCGTGCAAATCCGAACCACGGTTTGGCAGATGCAGGCAACGCCATAAGCGGCGTTGTCCTCAGTCGGAATACCGCCCCGGGTATGCCTCCTTCGTCCGCCTTGCTATGACGCCGCCTGCATCTGCCAAACTTCCCTGAACCCAAACGAACTGCATTGGATGGGGTTCAAGGCCAAGGAGGAAGGCATAGCGGTGGCTATTCCGACCGACGAGAACGCAGAACCCCGCCAATGCAGCCCGTTTGGGCGGATTCGGATTTACACGGTGTTCCTGAGCAGCATATAGCGCGCGCCGAGGTTGGCCGTTTCAAACAGCAGCATGGGAATCTTTGTGGTGGACCATGCGCCAAGGAAGATGAATACGTTGGTCAGCTTGGCGCCCTTTTTGATGAGCACCGCCGCAACGGGAAACGCCGCGTACAGCGGGCCCGCGGCCGCCGCGCCCAGCACGAACGCCAGCAGCCCGCCGCGCACGCCCGCGCCCTGCCCCATATAGCGGATCATGGTTTCACGCTCCACCCATACATCCATCAGCCCAAGCAGCACGAATATCGGCGGCAGCACCGAAGCCATCTGCAAAAGGTTGTCCCATGTGATCTGCCAGGATTGCCGCCCCTTCTCGGGCGCAAGCCAAAGCAGCGCCAGGTTTAAAGCCGCAAGCAGCAGGAACACGCGATACCGCTTGATGATGATCCACACGCGTTTCATCCGATGATACCCCCGATCAACAGCGAAATGCACACCGCGTATACAAGCGCAAGCAGGTTCCGCCGCACGGCCGTTTTCCTGCCAAAATACTTGCTTTCCACGGGCAGCGTCACCACGCCGACCATCATCAGGGTCGTGACAAACATGGTAATCTGCCCGTAACCCGCCCCCGCCTGTAACAGCGACGCCGCCAATGGAAACGCCACAAACCCCGGTATCAGCGTAATCGACCCGATCACCGCGGCGATTGCCATGCCCGCCGCGCCCGATTCCGCGCCAAGCAGCCGCGAAATGGTGCCCGCATCCAGCACCGCAAGCAGCATGCCGATGATCATCAATACAGCAAGAAACTGCGGCAGGATGTTTTCAAATGATTTCCACGCCTTTTTCAGCGCCAGCTTCGTCTTTTCCCGACTTTTCAAAAAGGATAGCGCAAGCAGCGCCGCCGCCGCGCCGTAGAGTAAGATGGTCAGCATACGTCCCCCGCATAAAGCTTTTGGTCAGCGGGCGACGCATTACTTTCCACCGCCCGCCGCAAGTCGTCGTTCAGTGTTCGTGCCCGCCGCAGTGGTGATGGTGCTGCCCCTCGCCGCAGCCGTGCGTGCCGCAGTCAGAACCGTGGTGCGCGCCGTGATGCGTGCACAGCACGTTCGGGTCGTAGGTCAGGCTGCCATTGAGCAGGCGTTCCACCGCGCTGTCGGCCTCCCCCGTGACCCCGCCGTACAGGCGGATGCCCGCCTCGTCCAGCGCAAGGCGCGCGCCGCCGCCGATGCCGCCGCAGATGAGCGTATCCACGCCCAGCCCCTTGAGCATGCCCGCCAGCGCGCTGTGCCCGCTGCCGTTGGTGCCAATGACGGCCGCGCTTTGGACTGCGCCGTTTTCCACATCGTACACCTTGAACTGTTCGGTGTGGCCAAAGTGCTGATAAACCTGCCCGTTTTCGTATGTCACTGCAATCTTCATGTTTCGTTCTCCTTTTCGATATCGTTTCGGTGACAGCGTCCCCCGCCGCGACTCCCGCAGCAGCCTTGCGCGCGATCCTCGCAAAGGGTGTATTCGCCGCCTGCAATGGATAGCTCCTTTTCGTGAACAAGGCATTCCGCCAGCTTGACGCGCGCGCTGTTATAGATGGCCTGCGCGGTCGTGCGCGCCACGTCCATCTGCATGGCGCACTGCTCCTGCGTCATGCCCTCCAGATCGATCAGGCGGATGCTTTCAAACTCGTCCACCGTCATGGTGATGACCCTGCGCGGCGCGTCCGCCTCCAGCGGCCCGAAACGCCCGCAGCGCGGCATGGCGCAGATGCGCCGCCGCTTACACGGCCTCGGCATGCTTTTCACTCCCCTTATTATTGGCATATGCCATTTATGGCTTCATGATACGATGTTTTTGGCATATGTCAATATCGACATTTGACTTGCGGCCAAAATCCCGTATAATCAAAGCGAGGTGGAAACGAATGTCGCTGGAACGGTATTTCCCGGTTTGGGATCGGCTGACGGATGCGCAGCAGACCGCATTGCGGCAGGCCGCTGTGTTTCGCACGGCGCCCAAGGGAACGCTGCTGCACAACGGCGCGGCGGACTGCGTGGGACTGTTTTTGATACGCAGCGGGCGGCTGCGGGCATTCATCCTGTCCGACGAGGGCAAGGAGGTAACGCTCTACCGCCTGTTTGAACGGGATATGTGCCTGTTTTCGGCCTCCTGCATCATGCAGAGCATTCAGTTTGACATCACCATCGAGGCCGAGACGGACGCAGAGATGTGGATCATCCCGCCCGACGTCTACAAGGGCCTGATGGAGGAATCCGCCGCCGTGGCCAACTACACCAACGAGCTGATGGCCACGCGCTTTTCCGAGGTGATGTGGCTGGTTGAGCAGATCATGTGGAAGAGCTTCGATCGGCGGCTGGCTGCCTTCCTGCTGGCGGAGAGCGCGCTGGAGGACAGCGATACGCTCAACATCACGCACGATAAAATCGCCGCGCACATGGGCACGGCGCGCGAGGTGGTTTCCCGCATGCTCAGCTATTTTCGCGCCGAGGGCATGGTGACGCTGTCGCGCGGGACGGTCACGCTGGCCGATCGGCGTCGGCTGCAAACGCTGGCGGGGTGAATGCGCGGCATGCGCTATGCGGTCATCCCTAGGAACGTCCGCCGCTGCGGGACAGATTCTTCGCCTGCGGCTCAGAATGACAAGCCCTTTTCCCATTCACAGGGCGTCCGCTGCCGCGGACAGATTCTTCGCCTGCGGCTCAGAATGACAGTGCGTGAAGCAACCTTCAGAGTGACAGTGCGCGAAGTGACCCTCGGCATGACAAGCCCCGCCGTGTCATTCCGAGGAGCGGAAGCAACGAGGAATCTTTGTTTACAAAAGAGCCTGCCCTTGAGGGCAGGCTTTTGATTGCTTTCCGACATGCTTGCGATGAGCCAATCAGTCCAGCAGCGACAGGATCTGCTGCTTGGGCTGCGCGCCCATAGAGCGGTTGACGACCTTGCCATCCTTGATGACCACCAGCGTGGGGATGCTCATCACCCGAAACTGCGCCGCCAGCGCCTGCTGCTCGTCCACGTTGACCTTGCCCACCTTGATGGTTGGCGTCTCCGCGGCAATTTCATCGACAATGGGCGATACCGCGCGGCACGGGCCGCACCAGCTTGCCCAGAAATCCAGCAGTACGGGCTTATCGCTCTCGATCACTTCCTTTTGAAAGTTATCCTGCGTAATGGTGAATACCGACATGGTTGCTTCCTCCTTTGGTTCGGTTTACGGTTAGTATATCCGCAATGTCACGCCTCTTCCGTGATAAACTCACCCTTCTTTTGAAACGCCTTATCCAGCGCGCTGATCAGCGCATCGGGCTCGATGGGCTTGGCCACATGCGCGTTCATGCCGCCCGAGAGGGTTTTGGCGATATCCTCGTTGAACGCATTGGCCGTCAGCGCGATGATCTGCACGGTCTTTGCCTCGAGGTGCGCCGATGCGCGGATGGCTTTTGTCGCCTCCATGCCGTCCATGTTGGGCATCTGTACATCCATGAGGATGGCGTCGTAATAGCCGGGCTCGGAGGCAAGGAATTTTTCCAGCGCAATCCGCCCGTCCGCGGCCGACTCGCACGCGATGTGCAGCTTTTTGATCAGCCCCTCCGCCACCATGCGGTTCATGGCGTTGTCCTCGGCCAGCAGCACGCGCCTGCCCGTAAAATCGCGCTTGACGGGTGCAGCCCCCGCCGAGACGATGTGCCCGCCCGTCAGCGTCATAAACAGGTCCATCAGCGACGACTGGAACAGCGGCTTGGAAATAAACAGGTTTGCGCCCGCCTCCTTGGCGCATTCATTGGCGCGGTTATGATCGTACGCGGACACCACAATCACCACCACATCCTTGCCGTAGCGCTGCCGAATGCGGCGCGTGGTCTCCTGCCCGTCCATATGGGGCATCTTCCAGTCGATGAGGCAGATGTTGTAGGCGTCGTTTGCATCGATTGCGCTTTTGAGTTCCGCCAGGGCCTCGTTGCCGTTTCGCACGCAGGTGCACCGCACGCCGATGCGCTTGAGCACCACGCCGATGTATTCCAGCTCGGCCGCCTCATCGTCCACCGCCAGCACGCGGAGCCGATCGATCGCCTCGGGCACCTGCATCTGTTGCAGCAGGTTTCCCCTGGCAAACGGCAGATCCACCGTGAATACGCTGCCCTCGCCGCGCGTGCTTTGCACCTTGATGGCGCCGCTCATCATGGTTACCAGGCTCTTGACGATGGACAGGCCCAGCCCGCTGCCGCCGTACCGCTGCGCGGTGGTGGCGCTCTCCTGCTCAAACGGCTTAAAGAGCCTTGCCTGCATCTGCTCCGTCATGCCGCAGCCCGTATCGGATACCTCAAAGCGCATAAACACCCTGTGATCGCCAGATTCGTGCTGGCTGATGCTAAGCCACACACGGCCTTTATCGGTAAATTTGACGGCGTTGCCCAGCAGATTGATCAATATCTGGTTGACGCGCAGCTGATCGCCGATGAGCCATTCGTCCACGGGCGTCAGCAGCCTGGTTTCAAACGACAGCCCCTTTTCATGGCACTGCGTCAAATAGATGTTGGTGATGGCGTGGATCATCTGCTTAAAGTCGAACGGCGCCTGCGCAATCCTCAGCTTGCCTGATTCGATGGAGGACATGTCCAGCACATCGTTGATGACCGACAACAGCTGCTTGGCCGCCACGCCCGCGTTGTTGAGGTATTGCTGCACCTGTTGCGGCTCGGCGTCCTTGGCAAGCTCCATAAAGCCGATGATGGCGTTGAGCGGCGTGCGCATCTCGTGCGACACGCTGGAAAGGAAGCGGCTCTTGGCCGCGTCCGCGCTTTCCGCCGCGGCCAGCGCATCGGTCAAAAGCCGACTGTGCCGCTGTTCCTCCAATAGCTGCTCATACTGCCGCTTTCTCCTGCGCGATAGCTGTGCCGCCAGCACCACCAGGCCGATAATCAAAAACAGTACCGCAACCAGCGCCACCATATGCAGCGGATAGTCGTACATATACCCGATCAGGGAAAACGGCCGCTCGCCATAATCGGTGTACGACCGATCAACGGCGTTGATCTCCTCCGGGCCGATGCTCGCCACGGCCTTGTTGAGCACCGAGAACAGCCTTTGATCCTGCCCCGCGCGCACGCCCACGGCAAAGGAGGTGTCGTAGCCGTATATCCCCTCCGCGACCAGGCGGTTGGTCATATCGTTTTCAATGGCAAGCTCCGCGGTGCGGCGGTAGAGATAGGTGGCGTCCTGCTGCTCGGTCAGCACGGCGTTGACCACCTCGTCCACCGTATCGTA